>DASUNL010000256.1:0-3243 GCA_036277175.1 Pyrinomonadaceae bacterium
GGCATTTATAACTTCGTCACCAAGCGCGGCGCGTGCCGAGGGCGCAACTCGAAGATTTCTTGGACGCAGGTCGAGACAGGTTCGGCGATTACGTGGAAGTATCCTTCGTGCATCCTTCAGGGCGATAACTCCATCGGCGAGTTCTACTCGGTTGCGCTGACGAATCACGCGCAGCAGGCCGACACCGGCACGAAGATGATCCACATCGGGAAGAACACGCGCTCGACCATCATCTCGAAGGGCATCTCGGCCGGGCGTGCGAACAACAGCTATCGCGGACTCGTCAAGGTGCTCCCCGGCGCGGAGGGCGCGCGCAACTACACGCAGTGCGACTCGATGCTCATCGGCTCGAAGTGCGGCGCGAACACGTTCCCCTACATCGAGGTGATGAACAACACCGCGCGCGTCGAGCACGAGGCGACGACCTCGCGCATCAGCGAGGAGCAGCTCTTCTACTTGCAGCAGCGCGGCATCTCGCAGGAGGACGCGGTCTCCCTCATCATCAACGGCTTCTGCAAAGAGGTCTTCCGCGAGCTGCCCATGGAGTTCGCCGTCGAGGCCCAACGCCTCCTCGGCATGAAGCTCGAAGGCAGCGTTGGTTAATTCATTCGACAGAGTCGAGGAGCAATCATTCAGTGTTAGAGATTCGTAATTTGCACGCGACCGTGGAGGGGAATGAAATCCTGCGCGGGATCGATTTGACGATTCGTAAAGGCGAGACGCACGCCATCATGGGGCCGAACGGGTCGGGGAAGTCGACGCTGGCGAAAATCCTCGCCGGGCATCCGTCCTACGTGGTCACTCAGGGCGAAGTCCTCTACGAGGGCAAAAACCTCTTGGAGCTTGCGCCCGATGAGCGCGCGCGCGAGGGAGTGTTTCTGGCTTTCCAGTATCCGGTCGAAGTCCCCGGCGTCTCGAACGCGCAGTTCCTTCGGCTCGCCTACAACGAGAAGCGCAAGCACTTGGGCGAGGAGGAACTCGACCCTTTGGAGTTTAAAGACCTTCTGGTCGAGCGCGCTAAGATAGTCGAGATGGACCCGGCCTTGATGTCGCGCTCGGTCAACGAGGGATTCTCGGGCGGCGAGAAGAAGCGCAACGAGATTCTTCAGATGGCCGTGCTCGAACCGAAGCTCGCAGTCCTCGACGAGACCGATTCGGGCCTCGATATTGACGCCCTGCGCATCGTCGCCGACGGGGTCAACCATCTGCGAAACGCGGAGAACGCCGTCGTGCTCGTCACGCACTACCAGCGTCTTCTCAACTACATCGTGCCCGACTTCGTCCACGTCCTCTATCGCGGGCGCATCGTCCGCTCCGGCGGCAAGGAACTCGCGCTCGAACTCGAAGAGAAGGGCTACGACTGGATTAAGGAAGAGGCCGCGCGGCAGCAGCCCTCTGGGGTCGGCGCGTGAGCGTTCACGAGAGACAGAAAGTTGGACGGTCAGAAATTTTTATGACGGCAGAGGCGACGACGGAAAAGAGTTTATACGCGGAGTTGTTCGAGGAGACTTCCGCGCGCGTGCAGGCGAACGAGCCCGAGTGGCTCGCGCGCGTGCGCGCCGACGCGCTCGAACGCTTCGAGCGCGCGGGCTTCCCAACGACCGACGAAGAAGATTGGAAGTATACGAACGTCGCCCCGATTGCGCGCGGCAGTTTCCGCCCCGTCGCTTCGGACGAAGCGTTCGCACACGACGCTGCGCTCGTCGAAAGTTTCGTCTACGAAGAGTCGCGGCAGAGCAGGCTCGTCTTCGTTGACGGCGTGTTCCGGCCGAAGCTCTCTTCGACCGAGGGGCTGCCGAAGGAAGTCGTCGTCACAGACCTGCGGAGTGCGCTCGCGGGGCCGCACGCCGAGGTCGTTCGCGAACATCTCGCGCAAAGCCAAGACCACGACCGCGACGCCTTCACGTCGCTCAACACGGCTTTCCTCGGCGACGGCGCTTTTCTGCTTCTGCCGAAGGGCGTGAGCGCGGGCGTCCCCGTACAGCTTCTTTTCCTCGCGACCGGCCCGCTCGACGAGACGGCCATTTTCCCGCGCGTGCTCGTCGTCGCCGAACGCGACTCTTCGGCGACGATTCTTGAGAGCTACGCTGCCCTGAATGAGTCGGCCTACTTCACGAACTCGGTCGTGGAGACGTTCGTCGGCGAGGGCGCGCGCGTCGTCCATTACAAGGTGCAGCGCGAGAGCGAGCGGGCGTTTCACGTCGCCTCGACGCGCGCCTCTCTCGGCCGCGCGGCCACGTATGACTTAACGACCGTCACGCTCGGCGCGCGTCTTTCGCGTCACGGCGTCGAGGTGCGGCTGTCGTCGGAAGGCGCGGAGTGTTGGGTCGACGGACTCTACCTCGTCGGCGAGGGGCAGCACGCCGACACGCACTCGCTCATCGACCACCAAAGCCCGCGCTGCACGAGTCACCAGAACTACAAGGGCATCCTCGACGGGCGTTCGCGCGCCGTCTTTAACGGCCGCGTCTTCGTCCACCGCGACGCGCAGCAGACGGACGCCTTCCAGAGCAACAAGAACCTTCTGCTCTCTTCGGAGGCGCGCGTCGACACCAAACCGCAGCTTGAGATTTACGCCGACGACGTGAAGTGCGCGCACGGCGCGACCGTCGGGCAGCTCGAAGAGGAGGAGCTTTTCTACCTGACGAGCCGCGGCCTCCACCCCGACCTCGCGCGCAACCTCCTGACCTACGGCTTCGCCGAGGAAATCGTCGAGAAGGTCAAAATCGAGTCCATCAAGCGACAGCTCGACGAGGCAATTTTGAACCGCCTGCAAGCCGAGCTTGAGGCGTGAAATTTATAAAGTCATGTCAGTCATCGAAACGTCAGTGACGGAAACTACAGCGACGCCCGCGTTCGACGTCGAGCGCGTGCGCCGCGACTTCCCCGTGCTCTCGCAGAGCGTGAACGGGAAGCCCTTGGTCTATCTCGACAACGCAGGCTCGTCGCAAGTCCCGCAGATAGTCATCGAGCGCGGCGCGAAGTACCTGCGCGAAGAGCACTCGAACATCCACCGGGGCGTTCACTACCTGAGCCAGCGCGCGACGACCGCTTACGAGGGCGCGCGCGAGAAGGTGCGCCGCTTCATTAACGCCAGAGAAGCGCGCGAGTGCATCTTCGTGCGCGGCTGCACGGAAGGTATTAACCTCGTCATGCACGGCTACGGGCGCAAGTTCGTAGGCGAGGGAGACGAAATCATCGTCTCCGAGATGGAGCATCATTCAAACATCGTCCCTTGGCAGA
>DASUNL010000257.1:0-8885 GCA_036277175.1 Pyrinomonadaceae bacterium
GAAGGCTTCAGCTCAACCTCTCTCACGACCGCTTCGCCGCCTCCGCGCCTGACGAGTCGCATTTCGACGTACAGGTCTTTTAACTCCGCGCCCGAGACGTTTTCGACTTTACCGCCGACGACGGCCGCCGAACCCCTGAGCATGGCTTCGTCCTCGAAGATGACGGCCTGATAAGTCCTGACGACCTTCGCGGGAGGGTTCGCGGCTTGGCTCGCGTCTTTGCGTGCGCTCTCTGTTTTACCACGCCCGCAGCCGGGCAAAAGAGTTGCGCCGGCGAGGACGAATAGGAAAGCGATTCTTGCCCTGTTGGGCGAGCTGCGACGGACGAATTGCTGGCGGACGTGCTGCATTCTATAGCGAGGTTCGGCTTAAAGCGATTTATGAACTAATGCGTCAGGGGTTGAAGTTTAACTCGAAGTCCAAGGGTGATTAAAAATCACTCGTTGGGTTCTTCAATCTCCACGTCTTCGAGACCCGGAGGCGGAGCGCCGGTCAGCCTTTGCACGAGGGCGATGATAAACGCCTGTTCGGTCGAGCCGTTGCTCGGGAGCGTAATCCATTCGGCCCCCGTCACGCCGTCGCTCCGACCTTCGATGCGCGCGTTGACCGAGACGTTGGAACTCGTGCCGTCAATCGGCTCGACTTCGACGATGATCGTATAACGTCCGCGCGTCCAGCCGCGCGAGGTCGAAGTCGGCACGTCGGCGATGCGGCTCAATTCGCCGGGGGTGATGACAGCACCTTTGCTGAAGGTGTAGGGCTGGCTGACGACCATGCCCTCGGCCGGCTTTGACACCTCATCGTCGAGAATCAGCTTCCGCTCCTGCATCAACTCGACGACGTTTTGGAGAACCCTGTCGTTCGGGAAAGAGAGCCGGTAGGGGTTGGGAAGTGTCGGCGTTGTGGGAGTGCGCCCGCGTCCGAAGTCCACGCCGCGACCCGCGCCCGTGTCCTGCTTGCCGCCGTTGTTGGCGGGCTGACGGTTGCTGCTGTCGTTACGTATGCGGTCGTTCTGCTGGTCTATGCCTTTACCCTGCCCGTAGGCCACGGCCGATATCGACAGAAACAGAACGAGGAGCGCGGCTGCTTTTTTCATTTTCGACCTTCCCGTGTGAATCGCCACCAGTGTCTTTAGGGAGATGCATGCGAGGATAAAACATCGACGTGCCTAATACAAGATAGATGTTCCGAGACGCGACAGCGTTCCGCTTCGGAATGAGATTAATAACGCTCATTGAAGCGGCGTGGGCGTAGGCGTGGGCGTAGATGTAGGCGTAGGTATGGCTTCGGCCGCGCGCGCGTCGCGGGCGCGCTCCCACTCGCGCAGGGCCGCGACCCCTCGCGCGAATTCGGCCTCGCTGCTGTAGAAGTTATGCGCGCCGTCGTCGCGTGCAGGCTCGCGTACGTAGTAAAGATAATCGGTCGTCGCCGGGTTGAGCGCCGCGTCGATAGAGGATTCGCCGGGCGAAGCAATCGGGCCGGGCGGAAGCCCACGCACCCTGCGCGTGTTGTAGGGCGAGACCCGGTCGAGGTCGCTCTGGTAGACCTTACCGTCGTCGCGCCACTTTCCCGCGAGCTTCGAGGCGTAGATGACCGTCGAGTCGACGCCGAGGGCCATGCCGATGCGCAGACGGTTGTAGATGACCGAAGAGATGACGGGCCGTTCCTCCTTCAGCTTCGCCTCCGTCTCGATGAGCGAAGCGACTGTGAGGACTTCCCGCGCGCTCTTGTTAAGCATGCGCGCCCTTTCGGCCATGCGCCCGTCCCAGACCTGCCGGAAGCGTTTGACCATTAGGGCCACAAACTCGCGCGGCGTCGTGTCGGGGGGGAAGTTGTACGTGTCCGGGTAGAGATAGCCTTCGAGGTTTTGCGCCTCGGGGTCAATGTCTCTGATGAGACTCGTGTCGTCCAGAAGGGAAAGAGCCTCCGACGTGTTTTGGAATTTGAACTCCGGCACTTGGGCCATGCGCTCCGCGATGTCCCAGCGCGTCCAGCCTTCGACGACGGTAAAACGCTTGAGACGCTGCTCGCCCGCTTCAAGTTTTGCTAGAACCGAGAGCGGCGAAATCGGTGAGACGAAACGATATTCACCCGCCTTCAAGCGCGATGCCGAGCCGGACACTCGGAGATAAATCTTAAAGAGCAAAGGGCGTCTGATAACGCCTGCGGAGGTCAGGATTTGTGTGATTTGATCGGGGGAAGAGCCCCGTGGAATTTCGATGTACTCTTCGGCGCGTGCATGCGCGACGGGCACGCGCATCTCTCGGAACGTCCAGACGACGACCCCGGCCGAGACGAGTAGGAGGATGACAAAGAGAAGCAGGACGAGCCGTAGGCGATTCATTGATGTTTAAGAGACTCCGTTTGTACGTGATGTTCGGATGGTGTCAAAGCTCTTCGGGGATGGATGGGGGAGCGTCTTTAGAATCAGACTGAGCGAGATAGTCGAGAAGAATCAGGCGCGCGGATTCGCTGTCGCGGCGTCGCGAGACCTCCGTTTCGTCGAACCCCGATGCGCGCAGATTCCCTTCGGCTTCGAGTGAAGTCATACGCTCGTCCTGTAGGGAGACGGGGACGCGCAGCGAGAGATTCAGATTTTCGCTCACACGTCTAACTTCTCGCGCGGCGTCGCCTTCAGTCCCGTCGAGTCGGAGCGGCAAACCAAAGACCACCCTTTGAACGTCAAACTCCCTGAGCAGGCCGGAAAGCTCTTCGAGGAGATGTTTCCAACTCGCGCGACGCAAGGCGGGCAGCGCCCGCGCCGTCAGACGCAACTCGTCCGAGACGGCGATGCCGATGCGCTTCGTGCCCCAGTCGAGCGCGAGCACGCGCCCCTTCTCGGACGTTTCGTAAGAGGGCGCTGGGACTTGAATGTCTTTCTCTTCGGGCATCCGGCTTCGGTTTTCGTCGCGGGTCGAAAGTATAACTTAGCCCCGCGCGGGCGTGCCACTTGGGCAGCCTTGCGCCGTCGCGACGCGCTCTTGTATCATCCGCTTTGTCACTGCCCGGACGGCTTCCGAAAGCCCGAAGCCGGGCGCATTCGTCGGCCTTTCGGCCAACGCCCGCAGGTGTGAAGTTTAGAGGGAAGTTAATGGCCTTTCGTAATAAATTCATTCTCGTCGTCTTCTCGGCAACGCTCGCGCTCTACGGCGTCGTCGGCGGCTGGCTCACGGGGCGCGCGCAGCAGCAGAACGACCCCGGCGCGCAGCTACGCATCTTCGAGAGCGTTCTGCACCACATACAGAACGACTACGTCGACGAGCCGGACTTGAATAAGGTTCGGGCCGGCGCGCTGCGCGGACTCGCCTACGGGCTCGACCCCTACTCGACCTATCTGACGGCCGAGCAGGTGCGCGACTTCCGCGCGGGCGCGACCAACACGCAGGTCGGCATCGGCGCGGAGCTTTCGCAGGTCGCTTCTTACCTTTACGTCATCGCGCCCGTGAAGGGCGGCCCGGCCGATCAGGCGGGCGTGCAGTCGGGCGACATCATCGAGTACATCGACGGCAAGGCGACGCGCGACATCTCGCTCTACGACGCGCGCCAACTCCTGAGCGGCTCTGCGGGTACGGAGGTCAAACTCCGTGTCCTGCGCGCGGCGACGCGCCCGTTCGAGGTGACGGTGCGGCGCAACTTCGTGCAAGTCCCGGCGGCCGAGAGCCGCATGGAGACGGGCAAGATTGGCGTCGTCCGCGTCAACAGTTTGGAGAACGGCGAGGCGGCCAACATCAAGGCCAAAGTTCAGGAGCTTCTGAAACAGGGGGCGCAGAAGATTCTGCTCGACCTGCGCGGCGTCGCGGGCGGCTCGCTCGCGGAGGGCGTGAAGGTCTCGAACTTCTTCATCCGCGACGGCGCGATTGCGCAGACCTTGGGTCGCGGCGGCAAGGCCATCAAGACTTTTCAGGCCGACCCGAAAGAGGCTCTGTTCGACGGGCCGGTCTTCATCCTGATTGACCGCGGCACGGCCGGCGCGGCCGAAATCATCGCCTCGGCCTTCGTCGAGCGCAAGCGCGGCGAGGTGGTCGGCGAGAAGAGTTTCGGCGCGGGGGCAGACCAGCAGTTGTTCACCCTTCGCAACGGCGACGGCCTTCTGCTGACGACCGTCAAGTGGGCCTCTTCGACGGGTAAGGCTTTCCTGCCGGAAGGCGTGAAGCCGTCGGTCGAAGTGAAGCGTCCGGAGCTGGCCGAGGCGGTTGACCCCGACGAGTTGACTGGCAACGACGACGACGAGATTGCGCGTCCGAACGCCCCGGCCGACCGCCGCGACGTTGCGCCCGACGCCGCCTCGCCCAAGCAGCAGCCCGAAGACGTGCAGCTCAAGAAGGCGCTCGAACTGCTCCGCGAAAACAAGCAGCCCGCCGCGCAGCGCCCGGCTGAATAAAAGAAAAAGGTAAAAGTAAAAAGGCAAAAGTGAAGGCCGTCAGTCGTTAAGCGCGACTGACGGCCTTCTTCCTTTTGCCTTTTACCTTTTGCCCAACTTTAGAGTGGGATGTTTCCGTGCTTGCGCGGCGGGTTGGTGTCGCGTTTGTTTTCGAGTAGTGAGAGGGCGCGGATGAGTTTGCGGCGCGTCTGCGAAGGCTCGATGATTTCGTCGATGAAGCCGCGCTCGGCGGCGACGTAAGGGTTGGCGAATTTCTCCTCGTACTCGGAGATGCGCGCGCGCCGCGCAGACTCCTGATCGGCGGCGTCGTTAATCTCGCGCCGGTAGAGGATGCCGACCGCGCCCTCCGCGCCCATGACGGCGATTTCGGCGGTCGGCCAAGCGAAGTTCACGTCCGTGCGGATGTGCTTCGAGGCCATGACGCAGTAAGCGCCGCCGTAAGCCTTGCGCGTGATGACGGTGACTTTCGGGACGGTCGCCTCGGCGAATGCGTAGAGCAGCTTCGCGCCGTGGCGGATGATGCCGCCGTGCTCCTGTCGGACGCCCGGAAGGAAGCCCGGCACGTCCTCGAAGACGACGAGCGGGATGTTGAAGCAGTCGCAGAAGCGCACGAAGCGCGCGCCCTTGACTGAGGCGTCGATGTCGAGCACGCCGGCGAGGAACGCAGGCTGGTTGGCGACGACGCCGACGCTTCGGCCGTCGAATCGCGCGAAGCCGACGACGATGTTCTGCGCGTAGTGCTCGTGAACCTCGAAGAAGTAGCCTTCGTCGACGACGGCGTGAATCACGTCGCGCATGTCGTAGGGCTGATTCGACGCTTCGGGGACGATGGTGTTAAGGCTCTCGTCGGCGCGCTCGGCCGGGTCTTGCGTCTCGACGCGCGGGGCGTCGTCCATGTTGTTCGACGGCAGGAAGGAAAGCAGCTCTCGGACGAGCAGAAGCGCGTGCTCGTCGGAGTCGGCCGTGAAATGCGCGACGCCTGAGACGCGGTTGTGCGTGTCGGCCCCGCCGAGTTCCTCCTTCGTCACGTCCTCGTGCGTGACGGTGCGAATCACGTCAGGCCCGGTGATGAACATGTAGGAAGTGTTCTTGACCATCACGTTAAAGTCTGTGATGGCCGGGCTGTAAACCGCGCCGCCCGCGCACGGCCCCATGATGCAACTGATTTGCGGGACGACGCCCGAGGCGAGCGTGTTGCGCAGGAAGATGTCTGCGTAGCCGCCCAGAGAGACGACGCCTTCCTGTATACGCGCGCCGCCCGAATCGTTTAGGCCGACGACGGGCGCGCCGACCTTCATCGCCAAGTCCATCACCTTGCAAATCTTCTCGGCGTGCGTCTCCGAGAGCGAGCCGCCGAATACCGTGAAGTCCTGCGCGAAGACGAAGACGCGGCGGCCGTCGACGAGTCCGTGGCCCGTGACGACGCCGTCGCCGGGGAACTTCTGCTCTTCGAGTCCGAAGTCGTGCGAGCGGTGGACGACCAGCTCGTCGAACTCCTCGAACGTGCCCTCGTCGAGAAAGAAGTTGACGCGCTCGCGCGCAGACCACTTGCCGGCGGCGTGCTGCCGCTCGACGCGCGCCCGCCCGCCGCCCTCCTCGGCGCGCTCTTTCATCTCGCGCAGACGTTCGAGCTTGGACTTGTGGGCGATGCTCGGCTCAACCTTCATGCGAAGCGTTTCCTTTGGTTCGGACGTGAAAACAAACGTGTGTGCGGCGTGATTGTACCTTATGCGGCCCTGTGTGGGCATCGGCCGCGCGCTCATGGATTCAGCCCGTGCCGTCGAAGGGGAAGAGACGCCGCTCGACGAGTTCGATTAACTCGGCGACCGCGGCGCGCGCGCGCGCGCGCAACTCTTCGGGGTAGCCGTAACGCGCGGAGTGCAAAGCGAACTCGTCCTCGTCGAGCACCTGATAGGTGAAGTCGGGCGCGACGAGAACGTCGATGTCTAGGTCAACGAAGCTGAGCGTGTCGTCTTCGAGCGTGGGCGGAGTGTTGACGTTGCAGTAGTAGTTGCGGTGCGCGCCGTCCGGCTCTCGGAAGCGAAAGACGCTGTAGAAGCGATCCGTCCAGAAGTATTCGGTGCTTTGCGTTCCGGCGCGGATATTTCCGAGAAGTGCGTGCTCGACTTCCTGCTCGAAGATGCCGTCGAGGACGATGAGCGGGCCTTCGTGTTTCGTGAGCGACGCGCGCCAACGCCTGTGCTCGCGCCCGTCGTACTTGAGCGAGCGGACGACGACCGCGCGCGGCTCGAAACGAGTCTCGGACATATTCAAAGGGCGGCGCGCACGAAGTTGCGGAGCACGCCGACGCCCTCGACCTCGACCTCGACCGTGTCGCCGTCGCGCATGGGGCCGACTCCGGCGGGCGTCCCCGTCGAGATGATGTCGCCGGGTTCGAGCGTCATGATTTGCGAGACGTAGCGGATGAGGAAGGGGACGGGGAAGGCCATCTGCGACGTGCGCCCCTCCTGTCGGACGTGGCCGTTGACGCGCGTCTCGACGCGCAGGTCAAGCGGGTAGAGGTCTGTCACGACGTAAGGGCCGACGGGGCAGAAGGTGTCGAACGATTTGGCGCGCGTGAACTGCACGTCCTTGCGCTGAAGGTCGCGCGCCGTCACGTCGTTCACGCACGTGTAGCCGAAGACGTATCGGAGCGGGTCTTCGTGGTCGGTCAGACGACTCGCCCGCCGTCCGATAACGACGGCGAGTTCGCCCTCGTGCTCGACGCGCTCGGAGACGGTGGGCAGCTCGATGAAATCCTGCGGGCCGATGACCGACGAGGGTGGCTTGAGGAAGAGGAGCGGCTCGGCGGGCATCTCGTTTCCGAGTTCGGCGGCGTGCTCGCGGTAGTTGCGACCGACGCAGACAATCTTCGACGGCCTGACGGGCGCGAGCAGACGCACATCTTCGACGGCGAGTCCCTCATCTTCGCGCGCGCCGTCAAACTCTTCGAACGTCGCGCCCTCGCGGAGCGGGAAGACCTGCCCGCCCTCGACGACGCCGAAACGCTCGCGGCCCGAATCCTTTTCAATGAAGCGGCAAATCTTCATACGCTTATGCGAGTCGCGCTGTCTAAGGCGCGGTCTCCGAGATTACGTCCGAAGGTCGGCTCACGTTGCCGACGTTATCGACGGCCGTCAGGTAGTAGTAGTACTTGACGCCCGACTGCACGCTCTCGTCGTGATAGGTCGTGCGCTCAAGTAAGGCGCGGTTGAGCTTCGTCCAAGACTCCAAGGGCTGATTCGGGTCGGTCGAGCGGAAGACGTTATAGCCGACCACGTCGCGCTCGGGGTTGGCCGCGAAGAAGAGCGAGATGCGCCCGCTCGCGGCGGCCGCAGAGATGCCCGAAGGCGCGGAGGGCGCGAAGGTGTCGACGGGCGCGACGCTCACGGAGTTAGAGTTGAGGCTCTCGACGGAGTTGCCGCCCGTGCCTAAGGAGACTGCGCGGACGACGTAGGTGTACTCCTCGCCGAAGTTGAAATTCTGGTCGGCGTAAGTCGTCGCGACGAGCGGCGTCTGGCCGTTGAGCGGCGTCTGCGCGGGCAGGGGTTGCGAGCGTGAAGAGCGATAGACGTTGTAGCCGAGCAGGTTGACGGGCGTCGAGCCGTCGACGTTCGAGGCGGGCGGACGCCAGTTGATAGTAATCGCGCTCTCGTTGATGGCGGCCGGGTCTTCGACGACGGGCGGGAGGCTGACGCGCGCGGCCGGCTCGATGAGGAGGAAGTTCGAGAAGGACGCGCGCTGCCCCGAAGCGTTGACGTAGCGCAGTGCGTAGCGCAGTCGCACAGGCTCAGAGAGAGTAAGCTCGTCGGTGTAAGTGATCGTGCCGCCGCCGGACGGGATGCTCTCGAAGGGTACGGAGCCGATGAGCGTCGAGCGCTCGCCGAACTCCTCTTCGGTCAGAGGCTGCGGCGCGTTGACCGGCTCGGCGAGCCGATAGACGTCTATGCGTCGTATGCTCTGGACGCTCGAATCCGAAGCGTTGCGCAAGGGGGCGGGCCAACTGAGTAAGACTTGATTGCCGCGCTGTATGCCGGACAGAAGCTCCGTGCGCTGCGGGATGCCCTCGACGGGCGGGAGCGGCGGGCGACGCTTGCCGCACGCGGGAAGCGCGAGGGCGAAAGGCAAAAGTAAAAAGGCAAAAGTCAGAAGCCGCACGAGTCTTTGGTGTTTCACTTTTGCCTTTTACCTTTTTCGTTTTGCCTTACAGAACGTAGCGGCTGAGGTCTTGGTCTTTGACGATTTCGGAGAGCGCGCGGCTGACGTAGTCGGCGTCGAGCAACTGGCGTTTGGGTTCGAGGTCGGGGCCGGCGAAGCTTATCTCGTCGAGCACCTTCTCCATGATCGTGTGGAGGCGGCGCGCGCCGATGTTTTCGGTCTGCTCGTTGACGCGGACGGCGAAGCGCGCGACCGAGTCGATGGCGTCCTCGGTGAAGTCTAGCTCAATGCCTTCGGTTTCGAGCAGGGCCTTGTACTGTTTGACGAGCGAGTTCTTCGGCTCGGT
>DASUNL010000258.1:0-5461 GCA_036277175.1 Pyrinomonadaceae bacterium
CACGGCGTAGGCCCGCAGCGCCAGCGAGAGAATCATAAACGCCACGCCGATCCACATCAGCGACCAGAAGATCGAACTCGACAGAGGGAAGAACGAGAAGACCGAGGCCATGTTCGCCGCGTCGGTCTGCGCGCCCGTCGCCGCCGACAGGAAGAGGACGTTCTTTAAGTCGAACAAGGCGTTGAGCACGCACTGCACGGCGAGGAAGCCGACGAGAAACGTCGCCAACTTCGGCCCGGCGTACTTCGCCGCCGCCAAAAGGCCCACAGGCAGAAGGACGCCCGCGACGATGGTGAAGAGACTCGGCAGCGACCAGTTCGCCAAGGGACTCAGGAAGCCGAACAGGAGCGCGACCGCGAAGACGAGCGCGCCCGAGGCGGCGAGCACGATGCGTGCCGCGACCGTGCGCCGGATGAGCAAAAGCAGGAGCGCGCCGAAGAGCATCGCGCTCAGGTAGCCCGCGCTCGAAACGAAGAGGCGCGAGAAAGTCCCGCCCCCGGCCGAGTAGACTTCGCCGCTCCCGTCGACGTGGACGGCGAGGCTGCCGACGGAGTTGCCCGTCAGTAGCGCGGCCAGCGCGTGCCCGCCCTCGTGTATGAAGGTGACGAAGATGCGGAACGGGTAGGTCAGCACGTCGCCGAAGGGAACGAACCACCAAAGCGCGAAGGTCAGCGCGGTGGCGGCGAGCAGCGTGCGAATTTGCGGGCGGGCGTCGCTAGCGATCTTGATGTTCATCTCGGCATCTCTCCGCTTGGAAAATCTTCCCGGTCACTCCAAAACTGATACGCCATTCTACTCCACGCCGTTCGAGGAAAGAAAGAACGCCCGGCGCGAGTTGTAAAAAGCCTCTACGGCCGCGCGGGGGCGGGCGGCTTGACACGGAGGCCGACGCGCGCGACGAGGTCGCGGAAGCGCGGGTCGTCGCGCACTGTGTCGAACTCCGGGTCGATGTTGAGGTCGTTGAGGTGCGTGTTCCGTTCTTCAAAGGCGCGCTCGATGCACGCGAGCGCGCGCTCCCGGTCGCCGAGCCGCGCGTAGACGGTCGCCAGAGAGTAGGGAAGTGCCGCCGCCCTGCCGTCCGACGTGAGTTGTTCGAGCTTCGCCAAAGCCTCTTCGCGCCGCCCCGCTTGCGCCAGCACGCCGGCCAGCGCGGCGACGATGAGCGGGTGCTCGCCCGAAAGCTCTGCGGCGCGTCGCGTCGCGGCGACGGCCTCGTCGAACTCGCCCCCGTGCGCGAGCGAAGCGCCGAGGCAGAAGAGCGCCGGGATGAAGTCGGGCTCCATCTCTAAGACCTTGCGGTACTGCTCGGCGGCGCGCTCGAACTGGCGCGAGTAGAAGAGCGGGCCGGCGAGCGCCGTGTTCGCCATCGGCGAGAGCGGGTCGAGCTCTTGCGCGAGCCGGACTTCGCGCAGGGCCTCGTCGAACCTCTCGCGCGAGACGAGTAGCTGCGCGTAGCGGCTGTGCGCGTTCGCGTTGTTCGGGTTCAACTCGATGGCGCGCTGAAGAGAGACTTCGGCGCGCTCGTGCTCCCAGAGGAAGTAGAGGACGCTGCCGAGCGAGGTGTGGGCCTCGCTTAGCTCTTCGTCCATCTCAAGCGCCGTCTCGGCGGCGGCCAATGCGCGCGGCAGAGCCTCGCCCGGCCTCTGCTCGCCCCAAGAGGCGAGCATCGCGTAGGCGTCGGCGAGACCCGAATAGGCGAGCGCGTAAGCCGCGTCGAGTTCGATGGCGGCGCGGAAGTGGGCGATGGCTTTCTTGAAGCCCTCGACGTTGCGCTTGTTCCAGAAGTAGCGCCCGCGCAAATAAGCCTGATACGCCTCGACGTTTTCGGTGTGACGCTTGCGCAGGCGCTCGCGGTTCTCCGCGGCGAGCTTCGGCGTGAGCGCGCGCGCCACCTGCTCGGCGATGGAGTCCTGCACGTCGAAGATGTCCGTGAACTCGGCCGAGAAGCGGTCGGCCCAGAGCGGCACGCCGTCCGAGACGCCGAGCATCCGCACCGTCACGCGCAGACGCCCGCCCGCGCGCTGCACGCTTCCCTCGACGACGGCCTCGACGCCAAGCTCGCGCCCGATTGAGAGCGAATCGCGGCCCGCGCCCGCGTAGCCGCGCACGGCGCTCGTCGGGCGGACGACGATGCGGCCGGTGTTTCCGAGCTGCGTGATGAGCGCGTCGGCCAGACCCAGTCCAAGGAACTCGTCGAACTCGTCCGTGCCGACGCCGGAGGGCGCGCCGAGCGACTCGAACGGGAGCACGGCCAGCGTCCCGCGCTGCGCGCCCGATGCGTGAAGCGCGCGGCGCGTCGTCTCCTGCGAACCGTCGTCGTCGAACTCTTCGACGGTCGAAAGACGCGCGCGCGTGCGCCGCCTGACGACAACCTCGACGCCTTCTTCGTCTTCGGGCGTCGCGAGCGCGACGGGCGCGGAGAAGCGGTAGCCGCGACGCGGGACGGTCTCGATGTAGGGCCGCCCGCGCTCGGTCTCGCCGAGCGCCTTGCGCAAGAGCGAGACGTTCGACGTGAGGTTCGATTCTTCGACGAACGTCTCGGGCCAGACGCGCTCGATTAACTCACTCTTCTCGACGACGTGTCCGCTGCGCTCGACCAAAGCGACGAGCGTGTCGATGAGCTTCGGCGCGAGCGCGAGCGGCTCGCCGTCGCGCAGAAGCACGCGCTCGCGCGCGTCGAGGCGAAAAGGGCCGAACAGGAAAGTCTGCTCTGTGTTGAGTTTACCGCGTGTCATCGCGGGCCGAGGTAATTCCAAGAACTTTCCAAGGGTTTCCACAGGACGCGGGCCGCGCCCCGTGCGTATGATGCGCCCCGGTCGGCGAGACCGGCCGAGGGCCGTATAGGCCGCGCGAGATTCTAACGCCCGCCCACGGGGACGGGCAAACATTTTCCGAGTCCGACAAGACCGAGAGGAGACCCCTGATGTTTAAGGCCATCGCACTTTCCATCATCTTCGCCGCCACGGGCTGGCACTACGGCCTCAACCCCGTCCAGCACAGCGAGGGCGCGCCCGTCCCGCCGACCACCAACGGCATCAACCCCCCACGACACGCCGAAGGCGCGCCGACGGAGATGAACGCCTCGAAGGGCATCAACCCCGTCCAGCACAGCGAGTAGTTTGCGCGCGCGGCCGTGCGCGCGTGACGGCCGAGAGCGGAGGCCGAGATGGGTCGCCGGAAGGTGACGACCGAGTTAGTGGTCGAGCGCGAGGAGGTCGTCGTCGTCCGCGCCGTGCGTCGCGCGCGGCTCTGGTGCGACGCATGCGCGTGCGAGTCAGAGTTCGTCGGCCCGGAGGCGGCGGCGTTGCGCGCACGGACGACGGTGCGCACGGTCTTCCTCCTCGTCGAGCAGGGCCGCGCGCACTTCGTCGAGACGCCCGAAGGTCTCCTGCTCGTCTGCCTCCGCTCGCTCGGCCCGCGCTGACGAGTAGAAATTAAATCTTGCCAAGACTGCCCGCGAGGTGATAAACGCCTCGTCCGAAATCCGACGCGCTGCCCAACGCGGCCGCGACACTTACCGATTACAAGCGAACTCTTTTTAACCCCGAAGGAGAACCTGTCAAATGTATCAATCGTCTGCCAACGGACTCCGCAAACAGATTGCCGGCATAAGCCTCATCGCCGCGCCGCTTCTGATGCTCGCGTGCGACATCGCGAACCGCGCCGGGCTCGGCGCGCATTTCGTCACGCTGATGAAGCTCTCTTTCGTCTTCTTCGTCGGCTCAATCCTCGCCCTCGTGCATCTGTTGCGCGAGCGGACGGATGGCTTGGGGCTGGTCGGCGGCGGGATGGCGCTCATCGGCTGTCTCTCCGGTTCGGCCATCGTGACGATGTATCTTTGGGAGTGGTCGTTCACGACGGCGGGCGTGGACGCCGCGACGACGCAGACGGTCGAGAACGCCCTCCGGACGACGGGCGTGCCGATGATGGTCGTGATGTACCCTCTGCCCGGCCTCTTCTTTCCCCTCGGGCTGTTGATTCTGAGCGTGGGACTTTTGCGCGCGCGCGTCGTGCCCGCGTGGGCGGCGGCCCTGCTCGCGCTCGGCGCGATTCTGTTCCCCGTCGGGCGCATCCCGCGCATCTGGGCGGCCTCGATGGCGAGCGACGTGGCGCTGCTCGTTTCGCTCGGCGCAATCGGCCTCCGCGTCCTGCGCTGGACGACCGACGAGTGGCTGCACGTCCCCGCCGCGCGCCAAGAGACGGTCGTCCTCGAAAGCCAACCGGCCAACGGCTAGAAAAGCAGTGACGAGTGACAAGTGACTAGTGACGAGCAAGAGCTTGAAGCTCGGAGTTATAAAGACAGAAGCCCGGCCATTACGGTCGGGCTTCTGCTTCTTTAACTTCAGACTCTAGACTCCGGACTCCGGACTGTCTTTAACTCGTCACTTGTCACTCGTCACTCGTCACTGCCCTTATGCCTTTCCCACGTCCCGGACTTCCCGCCGGTCTTCTCTTCGAGTCGCACGTCGGTGATGCGGATGCCTTTCTCGACTGCCTTGCACATGTCGTAGACGGTGAGCGCGGCGACCGAGACGGCGACGAGCGCCTCCATCTCGACGCCTGTCTGCGCGTCCGTCGCGGCCTCGGCTTCGAGGTAGACGCCCTCTTCGCGCAACTCAGCGCGCACCTCGATGTGTGTGAGCGCAAGCGTGTGGCAGAGCGGAATGAGTTCGGGCGTGCGCTTGGCGGCCATGATGCCCGCGACGCGCGCGACCTCAAGCGGGTCGCCCTTCGGCGTGCGGTGCGCGCGCACGGACGCGACCGTCTCCGCCGACATCAGCACGCGCGCCGACGCGCGCGCCCGCCTCCGCGTCGCCGCCTTCCCGCCCGTGTCCACCATCCGCACGCGCCCCTCTTCGTCCATGTGTGACAACTCGCTCATGCGCAAAACAGTAAAAGACAAAATAGGCGCTGGTGGCAAGCCGGCCGCCTCTAACCCGGCAGGCGCACGACGCGGACGACTCGGCCGCCCGCGACCTCTCGCACGCCTTCAGGGACGATGATGAGCGCCTCGGCGCGCGTGAAGGCGACGAAGTCGGACGAGCCTCCCCACTTCAAAGGCTCGGCGACGAGACGACCCTCGGCGTCCGTCGTCAGAGTCGCGGGCAGGTAACTCGCGCGCTCCGACGAGCCGCGCGCGCCGCGCCCGAGCACCGCCGACTCTTCGACGAGCGCGGGCGTCCGCGCGCCCTGCAAAGCGCGCAGCGCCGTCCGCGCGAACAGGTTGAAGGTGACCGAGACTGAGACGGGATTTCCCGGCAGCCCGAAGACGAGCGCGCGTCTTCCGTCACGCGCGAGCCGCGCGAAGACGGTCGGCTTGCCGGGGCGCAAACTCACGCGCTCGAAAAAAATCTCCGCGCCGAGCGCACGGAGCGCGGCCTTCGTGAAATCGTAGCGTCCCATCGAGACGCCGCCCGAGAGCACGAGTACGTCCGAGCGCGCGGCCGCCTCCGCAATCCAG
>DASUNL010000259.1:0-3648 GCA_036277175.1 Pyrinomonadaceae bacterium
TGAACGGCGCGGTCGAGCACGCGGAGCGCGACGTTCGGCGCGACGACCTTAATCATCGCTATCTCGCGACGCGCCTCCTTGTTGCCCACCGTGTCCATCATCAGCGCGGCCTTCAACGTCAAAAGCCTCGCCTGCTCAATCTCGATACGCGAGCGCGCGATGTCTGCGCGCAGAGTCCCCTGCGCCGCGAGCGGACGCCCGAACGCGACGCGCCCGGTCGCGCGAACGCACATCGCTTCGAGCGCGCGCTCGGCCATGCCGATTAAGCGCATGCAGTGGTGTATCCGCCCCGGCCCGAGCCGCCCCTGCGCGATTTCAAACCCGCGCCCCTCGCCGAGCAAGATGTTAGAGACAGGCACGCGCACGTCCTCGAACAAGACCTCGGCGTGGCCGTGCGGCGCGTGGTCGTAGCCGTAGACCGAGAGCATGCGGACGACGCGCACGCCCTCTGCGTCCATCGGGACGAGTATCATCGACTGCTGCCGGTGCTTGGGCGCGTCCACGTCGGTCTTGCCCATGAAGATGGCGACGCGGCAGCGCGGGTCGCCCGCGCCGCTCGTCCACCACTTGCGCCCGTTGATTACGTACTCGTCACCCTCGCGCGTGATGGTCGCGCGGATGTTCGTCGCGTCTGAAGAGGCCACGTCCGGCTCGGTCATCGCGAAGCACGAGCGGATGCGGCCTTCGAGCAAAGGTCGCAGCCATCGCTCCTTCTGCTCGTCTGTGCCGTAGCGGACGAGGACTTCCATGTTGCCCGTGTCGGGCGCGCTGCAATTAAAAACTTCGGGCGCGAACGCGACCGAGCGTCCCATCAACTCGGCCATCGGCGCGTATTCGAGGTTCGTCAGACCCGCGCCGTACTCGCTCTCCGGCAGGAAAAGATTCCACAGCCCCTCGGCCCGCGCGCGCTCCTTCAACTCCTCCATCAAGGGGGCGGGCTGCCAACGGTCGCCCTCCTCAATCTGCTCTTTGAACTTTCGCTCGTTCGGGTAAACGTGCGCCTCCATGAATCGGCCGAGCCGCGCGTAAATCTCCCGCGCGCGCTCCGAGACCTGAAAGCCGAAGTAAGGATCAACGCTCGTCATCGAATCGTCACGACTCCTCTCTCGCGCACGCGCCGCTTAAGCTTGCAGGTTCTCTAAAACTGTCGCCGCGCCCTGCCCGCCGCCGACGCACATCGTCACCAGCCCGTAGCGGCTGCGGCGACGACGCATCTCGCCCAAAATTTGCACGGTCAGCTTCGCGCCCGATGCGCCCAAGGGGTGGCCGAGCGCGATTGCGCCGCCGTTGACGTTCGTCCGCTCGTCGTCCATCCCCAACTCTCGCATCACCGCAATCGCCTGACACGCGAACGCCTCGTTGAGTTCAATCAAGTCAATCTCGTCGAGCTTGAGTCCCGCGAGTTTCAAAGCCTTCGGCACGGCCACGACCGGCCCCATCCCCATGATTTCGGGCGCGACCCCTCCCACCGCGTAAGAGACGAAACGCGCCAGAGGCTTTAAGCCCAACTCCTCCGCGCGCTCGCGCGACATGACCACACAAGCGGCCGCGCCGTCCGAAGTCTGACTCGAATTGCCCGCCGTCACCGTCCCCCGCGCGTGAAAGACGGGCCGCAGCTTCGCCAAACCTTCGGGCGTCGTGTCGGCGCGCGGCCCTTCGTCGCGCTCGAACGTCATTTTCTTTTGCCGCACGCGCCCGCCCTCGTCCACTTCGTTGATTTCGACTTCGAGCGGCACGATGCCGTCGTCGGCGAAGAGTCCCGACGCTTGCGCCGCGAGCGCGCGCCGGTGACTGCGGAAAGAGAAGGCGTCCGCTTCTTCGCGCGTGACGTTGTACTTGCGCGCGACGTTTTCGGCCGTCAGCCCCATGCTCAAATAGACGCCGGGTCGCTCGGCGACGAGGCGCGGGTTCGGGCGGAAGCGCGTGTTTCCGCGCAGCATGCTCATCGACTCCGTCCCGCCCGCGATGACGCACTCCGCCATCCCCGACATGACGGAGGCGGCGGCCATCGCAATCGTCTGCGATCCCGAAGAGCAGAAGCGGTTGACCGTCACGGCCGGAACTTCTTCCGGCAGCCCCGCGCGCAACGCCGCGATGCGCGCGACGTTCGTCCCCTGCTCGCCCTCAGGCGTCGCGCATCCCATCAACACATCATCGATTGACGCGGGCGCAATCGCGGGCACGCGCCCGAGCAACTCCGCGATGACGGCCGCCGCCATGTCGTCCGGCCGCGTCGTCCGCAGACTCCCGCGCGGCGCTTTCCCAACGGCCGTCCTCACGCCCGCCACGATGACAGCTTCTCTCATCTTCGTCCTCCGCCCAAGCTCACGCGCGGAACAGCATGCAGGTCGCCGTGCCGTGCGCGTAAATCTTGCCCCCGGCGTCGAGGATGCGGCCCTCGGCCGTGGCGACGTTGCGGCCGGCGTGCAGGACTTCGGCCTCGCAGCGCACCTCGCCCGTCTCGCGCCGCATCGGACGCACGTAGTTAATCTTCATCTCCAACGTCGTGAAGATTTTTCCGGGCGGCATCAGGGTGTTGATGGCGCAGCCCAAGGCCGAGTCCAGAAGCGTCGCCGCCAGTCCGCCGTGCGCGATGCCGAGGCCGTTGTAGTGTCGCTCGTCAGGCTCGACCGAGAAGACGGCCCGACCCTCGCTGACCTCGACGAGCCGCATGTTCATCAGACGGCCCATCCCCGAAGGCTCGCGCTCGCCCGCCATCAACTGGCGCATGTACTCAAGCCCGCTCAGCGCGCGACGGTCTTGCGTGTTCTCTTGTCTTCTCTCGTCCATCTTGAAGTCAGTAGCGCCCGCCCCGACGCCTAGTTTCGCAGAGGCTTGCCCGTCTTGAGCATGTGCGCGATGCGCTCCAACGTCTTCGGCTCGGCGCAGAGCGCGACGAACGCCTCGCGTTCGAGGTCGAGGAAGTACTGCTCTTCGACCCACTGACCCGAAGACAACTCGCCGCCGCACAAAACGAAAGCGACCCGCGTCGAGACGTGCAAGTCGTACTCGCTCATGTAGCCGCCCTGTTGCATGACGTAGAGACCCGCGCGCAGGGCCGCCAGCGCGTCGCGCCCCGCCGCGTAGCAACTCTTCGACGCGCGCGCGGGCGCGCCGTAACCGCTCTCCGACAAGTCGAGCACCATGTGCTTCGCCTCCGCGAGTTGATGGTCGCGGTTCATGACAATCACGTCCGCGTCACTGAGAAAGCCAAGCGTGCGCGCCTCATGCGCGCTCGTCGAGACTTTGGCGGCGGCAATCGTTTGCAGCGCGTGTTGCAGAAACGGCATCGCGTCCGCGCCCGACTTCACGGCGGGCGAGACGACGCGACGAACCAACTCCTTGCAGCCGCCCGCGCCCGGAATCAGACCGACGCCCACCTCGACCAGCCCCATGTAGACTTCGGACGCCGCGACCGTGCGCGCGCCCGCCATCGACACTTCACAACCGCCGCCGAGCGTGCGCCCCGTGGGCGCGGTGACGACCGGCTTCGAGCAGAAGCGGACGCTCATCAGCGCGTCCTGCATCGCGCGCATGCCGCGCTCAATCGCTTCGCCTCCGCCCGCGCCAAGACCTCCGGCCAAGTTCGCGCCGACCGAGAAGTCCGCCGCGTCGTTACCGATGACGAGGCCGCGCCAGCCGCGCGTC
>DASUNL010000260.1:0-3075 GCA_036277175.1 Pyrinomonadaceae bacterium
CGCGCAGGCCCCGCGCCGCGAGCGCCACTTCGAGCATCTCCAAAGTGTCGCGCGCGTCCTCGACGAGGAGCACGCGCCGAACGGCGTCGGACGGCTTCGGCTTACCGGCGACTGACTTCGCGTCGGCCCGCCCTTCGTCGCGCGCCCCGGCGTCCGCTTCGCGCGGGCGCATGAGCGGGAACGTGACGGTGAAGCGGCTGCCTCGGCCGCGCCCGTCGGACTCGGCGCGGGCCGTGCCGCCGTGCGCCTCGACGAAGCTCTTGACGAGCGCGAGTCCGATGCCGAGTCCGCCGTGGGCGCGCGTCGTCGACTGGTCGGCCTGACGGAAACGCTCGAAGACGTAAGGCAGGAAGTCGGCCTCGATGCCTTGGCCCTCGTCTGCGACCTCGACGCGCGCTTGGCCGTCGGCGGTCGAGCCGAGGATATGGACGCGCGCGCCGGGCGGTGAGAACTTGACGGCGTTGGTCAGAAGATTCCAGAAGACCTGACCGAGCCGCGTGCGGTCGCCCGAAACGACGGGCGCGTGCGCGCCACGGCCGAGTCCGTCGAGCGACACTTCAAGGCGGACGCGGCGGGCCTCGGCGTGCGGGCGGACGGTCTCGACGGCCGCGCTGACGACTTCGTCGAGCGGGACGGGCGCGCGCTCGATGCTCATCTTGCCGCTCAGGATGGAAGACATGTCGAGGAGGTCGTTGATGAGGTGGGCGAGCGTCTGCGAGTTCTTGTCGATGACTTCGAGTCCCTGCACGACCTCGCCGTCGGTGAGTCGCCCGCTGCGAATCATGTGCGTCCAGCCGATGACGGGCGTCAGGGGCGTGCGCAGCTCGTGCGAGAGCGTGGCGAGGAATTCGTCCTTGAGGCGGTTCGACTCGCGCGCCTCGCCGTAGAGCCGCGCGTTGTCGATGGCGTGCGCGGCGCGGCGCGCAATCTCCTCGGCGAACGAGAGGTCGCGCGCGTCGTACTCGCGCCCGCCGTCGGTCGTGCCGAGCGTCAGCGCGCCGATGATGCGCCCGCGCGCGGACAGGGGGACGGTCATGAAGGAGTGGAGGCCGAGGCGTCGCAGGAGCGCGAGGTGCTCCGGCCCGCGCGCCATCGCGCGCAGGGTCGCGTCCGTGGCGGCCGAGACGATTTCGGGCCGCCCCGTCCGCAGGACGCGCGGGATGCCCGCCTCGCCGTCTAGGCCGGGCGAGTGCTCGCCGAGCGCCGCCATCAGCTCATCCATCGCCGGGTCGACGTGCGTCGAGACGACGCGGCGGACGCGGCCGTCGTCGTCGAGCAGATCGACGATGCAGTGGTCGGCCGCGAGCGACGAGACCGAGAGCCGCGCGAGGCGCGCGAGCGTGGCCTCGTAGTCGAGCGAGGACGAGAGCAGTTCGCTCGCCTCGGCGAGGAAGCGCGCGCTCTGCTCGGCCCTTCGGCGGTCGGTGATGTCGCGCGCAATCGTCGCGGCCCCGACGACGTGGCCCGCGTCGTCCGTGACGGGCGAGACGGTGATGGAAACGTCGAGGCCCGCGCCGTCCTTGCGCACGCGGCGGGTCTCGCGGTGCGCGACGCGCTCGCCCGCGCCGAGTCTGCGCAGAATCTCCTCAATCTCGCCCGAGCGTTCGGGCGCGGCGAGCAAAGAGATGTGCCGGCCGACGGCCTCCTCCGCCGTGTAGCCGTACATCCGCGCGGCCGCCGCGTTCCAGCTCGTAATCGTGCCGTCGAGCGTCTTCGAGATGATGGCGTCGTCACTCGATTCGACGATGGCCGCGAGCCGCGAAAGCTCGGCCGCGTTCTCGCGCAAACTGCGCTCGGCCGCGACGCGCTCCGTCGTGTCGTGGAAGACGAGGACGACGCCGGAGACTCTACCGTTGGCGTCGCGGATGGGCGCGGCCGAGTCCTCGACGACGCGCTCCGAGCCGTCGCGCGCGACGAGCACGGTGTGGTTGGCGAGTTCGACGACGCGCCCTTTGCGCAACACGCGCGCGACCGGGTTCTCGATCTCGCGCCGCGTCTGCTCGTTGACGGCGTGGAAGACCTCGGGCAAGGGACGGCCGCGCGCCTCTTCGAGCGTCCAGCCCGTGAGGCTCTCGGCCACCGCGTTGAGGAACGAGACGCGGCCCGCCTCGTCGGTCGTAATCACCGCGTCGCCGATGCTGCGTAAGGTAGTGCGCAGCCACTCGCGGCTCTCCTGCGAGGCCGCTCGCTCGCGCTGACCCCGGTCGGCGACGTAGACGATGAGCGAGGCGACCGAGACGAAGACGACGACCTGCGTGAGGCTGACGAAGTCGAGCGCGAAGGCGAAGGTCGGGGGGATGAAGAAGAAGTTGGAGGCGACGGCCGAGAGCGCGACGGCGGCCAGCCCCGGCCAGCGCCCGCCGAACCACGCGGCGAGGAAGGCCGCGCCGAAGTAGAGCGCGAAGGGGATGCGCCCGGCTTCCGCGCCGAGCACCTGTTGGAGCGGGAAGGTGAGCAGAGTCGCCAGCACGACGACGCCCGCCGCCAAGGCGTAGGCGTGCCACCCGCGCGCGCGCCAACCGTGCCGCGGCTCGGACGCGCCTTGAAGCTGTCTGCCCGTCATCGATTAACTCAATGAGCCCCTGAGAATGTCGGCCCGAAGGCCGCGAGAATCCGCGCGACTCGCGGGCGATGTGGGTTATGGCTTGAGAGAGGCTGAAGCTGCCCGCGCGTCTGTCTGTCGGCTTTGGAAAGCTACTTCTTTTCAAATCGGCAAGTCAAGACGCCCGCCCCGTTAGCCAGACGCGCGACGTTTTTGGTAGTCTCAACTAGCAGTCAGCGTTCAGCACTCGGCGGTCAGCTTCCGTCATCTCTCTGCGGCCTTGCTGTTTGTTTTTGCTGACTGCTGATTGCTGAACGCTGAACGCTATTTTATGTACCCGGCAGGAAACCTCTTCATCGACGCGCCGCACGGGCGGCTCGAAGCGATTATCAAAGAGCCGCAGGGCGCGGCGCGCGGGGCGGCGCTCGTCCTGCACCCGCACCCCGTCCACGGCGGCACGATGCATAACAAGGTCGTCTTCCGCGCGGCGCGCGCGCTCGGCGACGCGGGCCTCGTCGCCTTGCGCATCAACT
>DASUNL010000261.1:0-4122 GCA_036277175.1 Pyrinomonadaceae bacterium
ACTGGTGCGGCGCGTCAGGGAAATCTGTCTCGGCGCGTACGCGCATCAGGACGTGCCGTTTGAAAAATTGGTCGACGAGCTACAGCCGGAGCGCGGCCTGAGCCGTCACCCGCTGTTTCAGGTCTCCTTCAACCTGCAAAACGCGCCGCTCGAAGTGCTCGAACTGCCGGGGCTGTCGATCAGCAAGTTCAGCGACGGCAGCGAGGCGACGCAGTTCGATTTGTCGCTGGAGATTCGCGAAGTCGAGGGCAGCCTGAGAGGGCTGATTCAGTACAACACGGACATCTTCGAGGCCGACACCATCGAGCGCATCACCGCCCACTTCAAGACTCTACTCACGGCCGTCGCGGGCGCGCCTGAGCAGCGCCTCTCTCAGTTGCCGATATTGACGACGGACGAGCGGCGGCAACTGCTCGTCGAATGGAACGACACGCCGCGCGAGCTTTCCATCCGTCAGTGCATTCATCAAGCTTTCGAGGCACAGGCGGAGCGCACACCGGATTCGGCCGCCGTCGTGTTCAATGACGAGCGTTTGAGCTACCGCGAGCTTAACGAGCGCGCCAACCGGCTCGCACGTCAACTGCTCGACCGGGGCGTCGAACCCGAGACCCGCATCGGCCTCTGCGTCCGCCGCTCGGCGGAGATGATCGTGGCGTTGCTCGGCATCCTCAAGGCCGGCGGGACGTACGTGCCGCTCGACCCTTCCTACCCGCGCGAGCGGCTCGCCTTCATGATCGAGGACGCGCGCGTCTCGGTGCTGCTGACGGAGACGGCGGTGATTGACGCCCTGCCACTGGAGCATCGGGCGCGCGTGGTGCTGCTCGACGTCGGGCCGGACGCCGACGCCGTCCTGAGCACCGAAAACCCGGCGCGCGAACTCCGTCCGGGCAATCTCGCTTACGTCATCTACACTTCGGGCTCGACCGGCACGCCGAAGGGCATCGGCGTCACGCACGAGGTGGCGGTCAACCACATCAGCGCCATCCGCGAGCGATTCGGTATTGAAGCCGACGACCGCGTGCTTCAATTCGCGTCGCTCAGCTTCGACGTGTCCGTCGAACAGATTTTGACGGCGCTGCTGACGGGCGCGACCTCAGTGCTGCGCGGCGACGAGTTGTGGAGCGCAGCCGATTTCACCGAGCAGCTTGAAGCGCAGGCCCTCACCGTCGTCAATTTCCCGACCGCCTACTGGCACCAGTTGGCGCGGGAATGCGTGACGGGCGACAGCCTGACCTCTCGTCACGGGCTAAAACTCGTCATCATCGGCGGCGACATGATTCTGCCGGAAGCCGTCCGCGCGTGGCAGAGCACGCCGATGAACGGCGTCCGCCTGCTCAACGCCTACGGCCCGACGGAGACGGCCATCACCGCCTCGACCTTCGACGTCCCCGCCGGGCTGTATGACGGCGAAGAGAAGACCCTGCGCCGCGTCCCGATCGGTCGGCCCGTCAACCTGCGCGCCGTCTACGTGCTCGACAAACACGGCAACCTGTCTCCCGTCGGCGTGCCGGGCGAGTTGTACATCGGAGGGCCGCTGCTCGCGCGCGGCTATCTCAACAAGTCTGACCTGACGGCCGAGCGATTCGTCCCCGACCCGTTCGGCACGCGGCCGGGCGCGCGCATGTACCGGACGGGCGACCTTGTGCGCCGCATGCGCGACGGCCAGCTTGAATTCCTCGGGCGCGTCGACAATCAGGTGAAGGTGCGCGGCTTCCGCATCGAGTTGGGCGAGATTGAAGCGGTGCTCGGGCGGCACGAGGGCGTTTTTGAAGCCGTCGTCGAGGCGCGCAGAGAAGACGCCGCGAGCGAAAAACAACTCGTCGCGTATCTCGTCCCGCGCGAGGCCGATGCCTTCGCGCTCGAAGACGTGCGCAGTTATCTACAGGAAAAGCTGCCCGCTTACATGCAGCCGTCCGCCTTCGTCCTGCTCGAACGGTTGCTGCTGACGCCGAACGGGAAAGTCGATCGCCGCGCGCTACCCGCGCCCGACTTCAACAGGGCCGCCCCGGAGAGGGAAGAGGCGACGCCCCGCACTCATGCCGAGCAAACGCTCTCCGACATCTGGCGCGAGGTGCTCGGCCTAGAGCGCGTCGGCGTCCACGACAATTTCTTTGAAGTCGGCGGCGATTCGATTCTCAGCCTTCAGATCATCGCGAAGGCGCAAGGCGCGGGGCTGCGTCTGACGCCGAAGCAGATTTTCGACCGTCCGACCGTCGCCGAGTTGGCCGCGGTCGCGGGCGAAGTCGCTCTGGCCGAACAGGACGCCGTGCGCGGCGAAGTCCCTCTGACACCGATTCAGCGCCGCTTCTTCGAGCAGAACCCCGACCGGCCGAACCACTTCAACCAGTCAATCCTGCTTGAGACGCGACAGCCCATCGAGCCCGCGCTGATGGAGCGCGCCGTGCGCCACTTGCATCTTCATCACGACGCGCTGCGGCTGCGCTTCACACGCGGCGACGGCTGGCGACAGTTCAACCACGGCGTCGAGGCGGTTCAGGCCGACTTCACGCGCGTCGATTTTTCGCACCTGACGGAGGCCGAATTGAAGAGCGCCATCGAAACGGAGGCGGAGAACGTCCAGCGCAGCCTCGACGTCGAGAGCGGCCCGCTCGTGCGCGTCGTCCTCTTCGACCTCGGCGCGGGAAGGCCGGGGCGTCTGCTGCTGGTCATCCATCACCTCGTCGTGGACGGCGTCTCGTGGCGCATCCTGCTCGAAGACTTGCAGCGGCTCTACGCGCAGTCGAGCCGCGGCGAGCGGTTGGAGCTTGCGCCCAAGACGGCTTCGTTCAAGAACTGGGCCGAGCGGCTTTCTCAATACGCGCGGGCGGCCTCGCAAAAGGAAGAACTCGCATATTGGCTGGCGTCGTCGCGTCAGGAAACGGGACGGCTCCCCGTGGAGATTGACGAAGGCCCGAACACCGAAGCGTCGGCGCAGACCGTGACGTGGGCGCTCGGCGAAGACGAGACGCGCGCTCTCTTGCAGGAAGTGCCGAGGGCTTATCGCACGCAGATTAACGACGTGCTGCTGGCGGCGCTGGCGCAGACGCTCGCCGTCTGGACCGGCGGGCGAAGAGTGCTGGTTGATCTGGAAGGTCACGGGCGCGAAGAGATTTTTGAGAACGTTGACTTGTCGCGCACGGTGGGCTGGTTCACTTCGATTTTCCCCGTGCTCCTCGACGCCGGGAACGACCCGCAGCCGGGCGACCTGCTCAAGTCAGTCAAGGAACAGTTGCGCGCGATACCGCAGCGCGGCATCGGCTACGGGTTGTTGCGCTACCTGAGCGGCGACGCGGAAGCCGCGATGAAGCTTCGCGCGCTCCCGCAGGCCGAAGTGGTCTTCAATTATCTGGGGCAATTCGACCAGACGTTGGGCGAGACGTCGATGTTCGGATTCGCGGCCGAGTCGGGCGGCCGTGAGCGTCGCGGGGACGCCCCGCGCGGACACCTTTTGGAAATCAACGCCAGCGTCGCCGCCGGGCAGTTGCGCGTCAACTGGACGTACGGCGAGCAGGTCTTCCGACGGGAGACGGTCACGCAACTGGCCGCGGATTTCGGTTCCGCGTTGCGCGCGCTCGTCGCGCACTGTCTTTCGGCGGAGGCGGGCGGCCTGACGCCTTCGGATTTCCCGTTGGCGAAACTGGAGCAGCGGACGCTCGACCGCCTGCTCGAAACTCAAACGGCGGTGGAGGACATCTACCGGCTTTCGCCGACGCAGGACGGCATCCTGTTTCACACGCTCTTCGCCCCGGAGGCGAATGAGTATCACGGCCAGTTGGCGTGGACGCTCGGCGGCGTCGTTGACGTCGCGGCGCTCGAACGCGCGTGGCGACAGGTGCTCGAACGCCATCCGGCGCTGCGCACGAGCTTCGTCTGGCACGGCGTCGAGCAGCCTCTGCAAATCGTCCACAAGGGCGTGGGCCTGCCCGTCGAGCAACTCGATTGGCGCGCGCTTTCGACCCCGGAGCAGGAGGCGCGGTTCGAGTCGTTTCTGGGCGAAGACCGCGCGCGCGGCCTTGACCTGACGGAAGCGCCTCTGATGCGGCTGACGCTCGTCCGCCTGACGGACGAAAGCTACAGGTTCGTCTGGAGCCATCATCACCTGCTGCTCGACGGCTGGTCGCG
>DASUNL010000262.1:0-9463 GCA_036277175.1 Pyrinomonadaceae bacterium
CACGAAGCCGCGCGCGGCCAGTGCGTCTTCGACCGACTCAGTCCCAAGCCTCGCCCGCTCCAGTTCTTCGTCGACGTAGACGTCCGAAGCGCGGCGCTCGCCCTCGGCCTGCGCGAGGAACCGGCCGAGCGCGTCGAGCGCGTGCGCGGTCGGCGACATGAGCAGGAGCGCGCAGAAGTCCGCGAGCGTCGCGTGCTCGACGCGGATGACGCCGCCGCCTTCGTCTCGGACGCGGCAGCCGAAGCTCCGCAGCCAAGTGAGGTTGTTCGCGAGCGTCATCTCGCGCAGTTGTTCGGCGCTCGGCGTCATCGACTTTTCCCGCGCGTGACGTTCGCGCACGCGCTCCGTCCTCAGAGTCGGACGAGGCGCGGCCCCCACGCGACGTGGTAGCGGCGCGCGATGTGCCCGCGCGCCCATTGGACGAGGTGGTAGGGCGGCGCGAAGGGCCGGCCGCCCCACTTGCGTTTGAAATCGTAATGGCCGCTCGTCGGACTCGGGCCGACGTTGACGTAGTGTGCGCCCAAACGGCGCGCGCAGTCGAGCATCTGCGAGTAGAGGAAGTCGGAGACGCCTTCGGTGTGGTGGTCGTGCGCGAGGAGCAGTCCGACGCAGATGTCGGCGAAGGCGCGGTGGAGCGCGACGAACCCGCACAGGCGTTCGCCCCTCCAAGCCTCGACGAAGCGCACGCGGCGCGCGCGCAGGATGGCCGGGATGACGAAGGCGTGCTCCGCGAGATAAGTGGAGAGCTGGCGCAGGCGGTAGAACTGCTCGATGAGCGCGAGGTACTCGGCCGTCGCGATGCCGCCCGCGCGCAGGCGCACTTTGAACCCGGACGAGCGGGCGCGTTTGTAGGCGCGCAGGCCGAGCGCCGAGTCGGTCGCGGACGTGCAGTCGATGAGCAGCTCCGAAGACATCGGCCCGCGGTGGTCTTCGAGGACGCGGCGGAAGCCTTCGCGCTTGAGGAAGTGGAGGTCGAAACGCTCTGGGCCGATGAAGACCAGAGACTCCGCGCCGCGCTCCGTGGCCCAGAGCAGGGCGACGCGGCGGAGGGTCTCTTGTGCGGGCGGCGCGTCGCCGCGTAAGGGGAAGGCGCAGACCGTCACGGCGCGGCCGTCGAAGTAGGCGAGCAAGTTCTCCTCGAAGAAGGGCTCGCCCGACATGAGCGACGTGGCCCAGAAGTCGTGGTGCGTCGTGAAGCCTCGGAGCGTGATGCGCTCGGCGTCTCGGCGTGTGAGCATCGCTGTAGTCGACAGTCCCTAGCCGTCGGCGGGCGGCGGCGCGAAGTTGATGAGGAAGGCGATGGGGGGCGGCTCCTCGATGCCGAAAGAGAAACGGTAGCGCGTCTCGCCGCCGTCTTCGGCAGGTGGGAGCGCCTCGACCTCCTCGTCCTTTAGCTCGATGACTTCGTCCTTGATGCCGTGGCCGCGCACGCTCGGCTGCATCGGCTCCCAAGGCAGCGTCACGCTGTAGCGGAGCATGCGCGCGACGCGCAGATGCTTCGTGTCGTGCTCGCGGTCGTAATGCTTGTCGGGGTGGAGGTACATCAGGTTGAGCCCGTCGAAGTGGTTCGGCTCTGAGTCGGTCGCCTGCCATTGGAAGCGGAGCGTGATGTCGAACGTGTCGCCCTCTTCGAGCTGCCGGCGTGTGCGGACGCGCACGACCTTGCGGTTCGGCTCGTCGACGAGGACGAAGGGCGTGATGCCCTTCCCCGTCAGGTTGTCGGTGGCGCTCAACTCTAACTGCTCGCGCTTGCGGGCCGGGCTGCCGGAGATGATGAAGACCGGCCCCTCCGAAGGCTCGCGCGAGACGACGCGCCCGCGCCGACGGTACTCGGCCCGGTACAGCTCTTCCTTCGTCACCACGACGTTGTACTCAAGCTCCTCGTAGGCGTGCGCGGCGTCGAGGTCGTAGGCGGCCTTGTACGCGCCGCTCACGAGCCCCCGCATCGCCCAGTCGTCGACGGTCTCGGGCGAGCCGACGGGCGTGACGCGCACCTCGTCGAGCGGGCGGACGGGCAGTAGCGCGTCGACCGACGGGTGCGCCTCGTAGCCCGTCTCGCTGTAGTCGTAGCGGCAGAGGCGCGCCTGAAAGGGCGTGAGCAGGTCGAGGAGGTTAAATGACCCGGTGCGCGGGTCGCTGCCCTGCATGGCCGAGCCGGCGGCGACGATGCGCAGCGCGCTGCCCGCCGGTCGGTAGTTAATCGAGCAGTAGAAAGGCTCGTGCTGATGCCCGTGGAGGACGAAGTGGAAGTTGTGGCGGTTCATGTATTCGAGAAAGAGCGGGCCGTCCTTCATCCAGTCGTAGCCGCGGTTGACGGCCGTGTCGCGCGCGTTGGGCGCGCTGATGGGGTGGTGGTGCAGCAGCGCGACGCGGAGGGCGCTCGCGCAGCGCCGCATCGTCTCGGAGTTTTGCAGGCAGCGGTTGAGTTGGTTGAACTGCGCCTGCCCGATGCGTCCCTCGTTGGCCATCACGCCGGGGTCGTTCGTGCTGTTGAAGAGGAAGAAGGCGACGTCGCCCCAGCCCGCGTCGACGTAGACGGGGCTTGACGGGTCGACGGCGTCGAAGTTCGCGGCCGTGCGCCAGCTCTCGAAGTTCGCGAGGAGCACGGGCGACGCGCCCTCGCGGATGCGCGCGCCCACCTCCTTGCTGAAGTGGTGTTCCTCCCCGTCGTCGAGAATGCTCATGTGGAAGTCGAGGTGACGGGTGGCGCGCAGCAGGCGGCGGCCCCACCAACTCTTCTTGATGTCGGCGGCGCGCTCGAACAGCGCGTCGTGGTTGCCGGGGATGCAGATGACGCGCTCGGCCCCGGCCGCGTCCTTGAGCGCGGCGAGGTACTCGGCGGCGAGCGCGAAGCTCTTCTCGTCGCCGTAGTCGGTGATGTCGCCGGTGACGACGATGACGTCGGGCTTGAGCATCCGGAGGACGTTCGAGAGCGCGGCCAGCTTGTCCTCGCTGTGCCCCTCGGCCTCGACCGAGAAGCCGACCTCCTTGGCCGCGACCTTCGCCAGCCATTGGAGAGGCGTCGGCGGCTCTCTGCCCACGTCGGGGTGTTTGATGTGGAGGTCGGAGATGTGCGCGATGCGTAGCATGTCACTCCTTCGCCCGAGCCGTCGTCGTGATGTCGATGAAACTGAGGTGGCCGAGTCCGCCGGCGAACTCCTCGGGGAGTGCGCGCAGGCGCGCGTGCGCTTCCGAGGCCGCGAGCAGACTTTGGCCGGCGGCGATGACGGTCGTCTGCCCGAGCGCGGGGCGCACCTCGCGCAGGTGCGCGAAGTGTGGCGCGAGTCGCGCGACGGCCGCGCGCGATTCCGGCGCGCGTGCGACGCGCCCGTAGACGTTCGCCGCGTAGAGTCCGCCCACGCCGAGTCGCGAGGCGGCGAGCGACGCCCAGTCGCGCACGCTCAGGAGTGGCTTCGGGCCGGGCGTGGGCGTCCAGACGTCGTCGAGGATGGCGTCGAAGCGTCGGCGCGTGCGCCGCAGAAACTCCTCGGCCGGCGCGACCTCGACGCGAACCCCGGCCGCCCCCAAACCGAAGTGCTCGTAGGCCGTCTCGACGACGCGCGCGTCCACTTCGACGCCGGTCAGCTCGGCGCGCGGGAAGAGCGCGCGGCACTGGCGCGCGACCGTCCCGCCGCCGAGTCCGAGGAGGAGGACGCGGCGGACGGGTGTGCGCAGCAGCAGGAGGCTCGCCGTCTGCGAATCCCAACTGAACCCCGTGAAGAGTCGTTCGGGGTGGAAGTAGCTGAAGGTTCCTTCCGGGGCTTTGAGCCGCACGGTTCGGCCACGGCGGACGACGTTTAAGGTCTTCATAAGAGAGGACGACGCGCGAGAGGGAAGACTTCAGGGAGGCCGCAATTTACCACCCGCCGCCCCCCTTTTCAATCACAAACTTCCCGCGCCCTCAGACCTCTTCCGCGCCGCGCAAAAAAAGACGCCCCGCCGCGCGTTCGTGACACGCGGCGGGGCGTTTCGAGTCCGAGCGAGTCGCTTCGGCCGTCCTACTGCGTGACGCCGAGCTGCGCGAGGATGAAGGCGTAATCGAAGGCCGTGTCGCGCAGGGCGTCGTAGCGGCCCGACGCGCCGCCGTGGCCCGCGCCCATGTTCGCCTTGAGCAGCAGGACGTTCTTGTCCGTCTTCATCGCGCGAAGCTTCGCCACGTACTTCGCGCCCTCCCAGTAGGGCACTTGGCTGTCGTTCAAAGAGACGCGGACGAGCATCGCCGGATAAGCCTTGGCCTCGATGTTGTCGTAAGGGCTGTACGACTTGATGTAGGCGAAGGCTTCCTTCTCGTTCGGGTTGCCCCACTCAAGGTACTCCTGCACCGTGAGCGGCAGAGAGGCGTCGAGCATCGTGTTGACGACGTCGACGAACGGCACGTAGTTGACGGCCGCCTTGAACAGCTCGGGCCGCATGTTGACGACCGCGCCGAGCAGAAGTCCGCCCGCGCTCCCGCCGCGTATGACGAGCCGGTCGGACGACGTGTACTTCTCTTTGATGAGGTGCTCGGAGGCCGTGATGAAGTCGGTGAAGGTGTTCTTCTTCAACATCATCTTGCCGGCGTCGTGCCAAGGCTTGCCGAGGTCGCCGCCGCCGCGTATGTGCGCCACCGCCCACGTCACGCCACGGTCAACGAGCGACAGGCGGTTCGAGTCGAACGAGACGTTGCGCGGGATTCCGTAAGAGCCGTAGCCGTCCAAGACGACGGGGCTTTTGCCGTCGCGCTTCGTGCCCTTGCGGTAGAAGAGCGAGATGGGGACGAGCGTGCCGTCCGCAGCCTTCGCGTAGATGCGCTCCGAAGTGTAGTTGGCCGGGTCGAAGTTGCCGAGCACGTCTTGACGTTTGAGCAGCTCGCTCTTGCGAGTCCGGAGGTCATAGTCGTAGATGGAGCCGGGCGTCGAGAACGACTGGTAGCCGTAGCGCAGCTTATCGGTGTCGTACTCGCGGTTGACGCTCAGGCCCGCCGTGTAGACCGGCTCGGGGAACTCGACGTAGTGCGACTGCGCGGTCTTGGCGTCCGTGATGCGCAAACGCTGCAAGCCCTTCGCGCGCTCCGAGATGACGTAGAAGTCTTTGAAGAAGTTCGTCGCTTCGAGCATCACTTCGGGGTTGTGCGCGACGAGTTCCTTCCAGTTCGAGCGCGCGGGCGCGTCGACCGGCGCGGTGACGACGCGGAAGTTGCGCCCCTTGTCGTTCGTCAGGATGTAGAACGACGAGCCGTGATGGTCGGGGTAATACTCGTGACCCTCCTCGCGCGGCGCGATGAGTTTGGGCGATTCCGCCGGGCGGTCGGCCGGGATGTATCTGGCCTCGGTGGTCGTCGAGCTGCCCGATTCGAGCAGCACGTAGCCGCGGCTGCGCGTGCGGTAAGCGCCGAGACGATAAAGCTCGTCCTTCTCCTCGTAGACGAGCACGTCCTTCTCTTTCGGCTCGCCGATGGTGTGGCGGAAGAGCTTGTGCGGGCGCTTCGCCGAGTCCTCTGTGACGTAGAAGAGCGTGCGGTTGTCGTTGGCCCAGAAGGCCGAGACGACCTTGCCGAGGTCTTCCGTGTCCTTGCCCGTGCGCAGGTCTCGCACTTTCAGCATGTAGTCGCGGTGGCCGTTGTGGTCGATGGAGTAGGCGAGCATGTTTCCGTCGTCGGAGACGGCGTAGTTGCCGAGCGCTGTGTAGTTGTGCCCCTTGTTCAGCTCGTTCAAATCGAGGACGACCTCCTCGGCCGCCGTGAGACTGCCCTTCTTGCGCGCGTAGATGGGATACTGCTGACCCTCGACGGTGCGCGTGTAATAGTAGTAGCCGTCCTGACGGTAGGGGACTTGCGTGTCGGTCTGCTTGATGCGGCCGAGCATCTCTTTGTAGAGCGCCTCCTGAAAGCCCTCGGTCGGCTTCATCACGGCCGTCGTGTAGGCGTTCTCGGCTTCGAGGTAGGCCGTGACGTCGGGGTTCGTCTTCTCGCGCAGCCAGAAGTACTCGTCGACGAGCGTCAGCCCGTGAATCTTCGTCTCCTTGGGGACGCGCTTGGCGGCCGGGGCGGCCGGGGTCGTCGCCACGGCCTTAGAGTTCTGCGCCGACACGGCGGCGCACAGTGCGCCCGCCGACGCGAGCGCGCCGACGAGCATGAGGGTTGCGGTAAATCTTTTCATTCATTCCTCCAGAGGGGTTGTTCATAAAAGGTTTTAGTCCGGTAGGCTCTCGTGCGCCGCGACGGCGCGCTCCGAATTGGTTCGGCGCATTATAGAGACGCGCGGCGGCGCGCGGCAACTCGCGCGGCGACGATAAATCTTGCGCCCGCCCGGCCGGCGGCTGTAGTCTTTCACACCGCGCGAGCGCGCCGAACGCGCCGCGCCTCCCCGTTCGGACGAAAACCTCCCGCAAGGGTTCGGACGCGAATGCCTCGACGCAAGACCGCACATCGTCTCTTCGCCCTCGCGCTCTGCCTCGTCGGCTCGGTCGCGCCGCGCGCGCAGAGTCCCGCGACACCCTCCGCGACGCCCCAACAGACGCCCGGCACACTCGCCGGGCGCGTCGCTCGCGCGGGCGGCGAGCGACACGGCCTCGGCGGAATCACGCTCCTGCTCCTGCCCGGCGAGTACGGCCCGCGCTGGAAGGCCGTGGCGCGGGCGACGACCGACGCCGAAGGGCGCTATCGTTTCGCGTCCGTGCCGCCCGGACGCTACAACCTCCTGCCGTTCGCCCCCGCCTTCATCGTCGAAGACGTCCCGCAGGGCTGGCCGCCCGGCCGCCCCGTCACCATCTCGCCCGGCGAATCAATCGAAGACTTCGACTTCACCTTAACGCGCGGGGCGGTCATCACGGGGCGCGTCACCGACGCGGACGGACAACCCGTCGTCGAGCAGCAGATAGAGTTGCAACCGCTCGACGAGCGGACGGCGGCGCGCGTCACTTCGATGTACCGTTCGAGCGCGACGGACGACCGAGGCGTCTACCGCCTTTTCGGCCTGCCGGCCGGCCGCTACCGCGTGAGCGTCGGGCAGGATGCGAACATGTCGAACATGGGCGGCCCCGGCCTCTACTACCCGCGCACGTTTCACCCGAGCGCGGCCGAAGCGTCGCGCGCGAAGGTCATCGAGGTCGCGGAGGGCGGCGAGGCGGAGGACGTCGACATCACGCTCGGCCGTCCGGCGAAGCTTCACAAGGCGACGGGCCGCGTCGTCTACGCCGCGACGGGACGACCGGCCGCGGGCGTCCGCGTCGTCTACGGCGTCATCGAAAAGGACTCGACCCACATGGGCGCATACGGCTCCGAGCAATCGACCAACGCGCGCGGCGAGTTCACCCTCCAGACGCTCTGGCCCGGCCAGCGTTACGGCGTCTTCGTCGCTCAGCAGGCGCAGTCCGAGTGGTACAGCGACGTGACGACTTTCGATGTCGCCGACTCCGATGTGAGCGGCCTCGAAGTCAAACTGCGGCGCGGCGCGACCATGTCTGGCACGGTCGTCATCGAGGGCGCGGGCGACCGCGCGACGGTCGCGCGCCTGCTCTCAAGCGTCCAGCTCTACGCGGGGACTTACAGGGCCGACGCCGTCAACCCGCCGGTCTACACCCCGACCATGGTTAACGCCGACGGCACTTTCCGCGCCACGGGTCTGCGGCCCGGCCGCGCCTACCTTCACCCAATCGGGCCGACGTTTGCGAAGGGCCTTTCGCTGTTGCGCGTCGAGCACGAGGGCGTCGAGCGGCCCGAAGGGTTAGACGTGTCGGAGGGGGCGGAGGTGTCGGGCGTGCGCGTCGTGTTCGGTTACGGGCGCGCGGTCGTGCGCGGGCAGGTGACGGTCAAGCAGGACGGCCGTCCCGCAACGTTTCCGGAAGGGGCGCGCGTCTTCGCCACCGCGCGGCGCGCGGGCGCGCAGACGTGGCAGCGCCAGCCCGTCGAGGTGGACGCGCGCGGCCACTTCATGCTCGACGCCGTGCCGTCGGGCCAGATGGAAGTCAACGTCTTCGTCCTCTGGCCGCACCGTCAGGCGCGCGCGACGCAAGTCATCTTCGTGCCCGAAAGCGGCGAGGTCACAGTCGAGCTCACGCTCGACCTCGCGCACGCCGAGAAGGTGAACAACTGATGAGCCGACGAACGACCGGCGGAAGCCACGTCCCCGCGCGTCACGTCAGCACGTGCCACGTCCGCGCACGCCTAAGCGCGAAGCGCGGCCTCGTCGTCCTGTGCGCATTGTTTTTGTTCCATGCGTCGGCGTCGATTGCGGCCCGCGCGCAAGGCGGGTCGGGCGGCGCGACGGGCGCGGGGCGGCCGGGCGCGGGTGAGCGCGGGAGCGCGTCGCCCGGCGCGCAAGGCTCGATTAAGGGGCGCGTCGTAGACGACGCGGGCCAGCCCCTCGCTTACGCCTTCGTCACGCTCAACACACGCGCCTCTTTCCCCGCCACGCCTCGCTCCATGCAGTCGACCACCGACGAGGAAGGCAACTTCAACTTCGACGGACTCGACGCGGGCGCGTACCACTTGGTGGCGCATGTCGCCGGCTACGTCCCGGCGCGCGAGCCGGGCGCGGACTCCTTCGCCGACGCGGACACCTATCGCGTCGGCGACACTGCCACGCTCCGCCTCTTCAAAGGCTCGGTCATCACCGGCACGGTCACGGACGCCGACGGCGCACCGGTCGTCGCCGCGCGCATGCGCGTCGTGCGCGTACGCGAGTTGGACGGCACACAGGCGCGCGTCTTCGGCTACGGGCGCGAGTTTCTGACCGACGACCGGGGCGTCTATCGCCTCTACGGGCTGCGCCCCGGCGCTTATCTCGTCGTGGCCGGCGGCCCCGCGCAGTGGACGGGCGGCCTGCCGACGAGCACCGACTCGGACGCCCCGACCTACTTCCCTTCCGGGCCGCGCGACACGGCCACCGAGGTGACGGTGCGCGCCGGGCAGGAGGCGACGGGCGTTGACATACGCTACCGTGGCGAGCGCGGCTTCGTCGTGAGCGGGCGCGTCGAGGGCGCGGGCGAGTCGTCGGTCGTCGATGGCGGCATGCAGCTCGTCATCTCGCACGCCGCGTCGGGCGCGCTCCTCGGCTCTCTGTGGTTCCCGCCGCGCGAGTGGGAGGGCGGCTTCGCCTTCGACGGCATCGCCGACGGCGAATACGAGCTGCGCGCGCGACGCATGACGCCCGGCGACGCGGGCGGGCCGGGGTCGGCCTCGAAGCCCGTGCGCGTTCAGGTGCGCGGGGCCGACGTGGAGGGCGTGCGCGTCGTGCTCGCGCCGCTCGCGGCGCTCAAAGGTCGCATCTTGCTCGCGCCGCTCGCGCCGGCGGAGCGCGAGCGTGCCGCGTGCGAAGGCACGGCGCTCGGCGTGCAGGAGTCGCTCGTCTACGCGCGGCGCGACGAGCCGGGCGAGCCGTCCGGCGTCGCGCGCATGCTCGCGACCTCGCGCGCAGAGGGGACGCCGACGGCCGAGGGCGACTTCTTTCTGCGCGGCCTCGACCCCGGCCGCTATCGCGTCTCG
>DASUNL010000263.1:0-8273 GCA_036277175.1 Pyrinomonadaceae bacterium
GTTCGCGAAGATGAGCCGTTTGAGAATCGACACGGCGCGGGCGAAGGCCGTCGACTGGTCGCGCGAGTGGCCGGGGGGCGAGGGGCGGGCCGAGCAGGTTTTTAGTCAGACGGGCTCTTATGAAATCCTCGTCGGCGCGGAGAGCATCGATCAGGAGGGCGCGCCCTACGACTTCAAGTGCCGCGTTCAATACGAGGCCGAACCGCGATGACGAAACGCACGACACTTCTGCCCGCGCTCCTTTTGCTCCTCGCCTGCGCCGCTTCGGCGCGCGCGCAAGGCTCGCCCGCCAACACGGTCGAGCACGAGTTCCCCAACGGCTCGCGGGTCGTGCTCGAATACGACGCCGGCCGCCTGCGATTCTTCAACTACTACGGCTCGGCGGGCGTGGGCGAGAGCATGCACGAGTGCGAGATGGAACTCGTGCGCGGCAGAGGCCCGTCCGTCTGGGCGGACAGGGGCGCGGCGACGACGATTCGCACCGGCGAGCGGAGACGCGCGGTCGTCGTCACCGTCAGGCGCGCGCGCGGCAACTACTCGATTAACTTCGCAGGCTCGCGCAAAGGCGACTTCTGCGGCGCGGGCGTCTCGCTGCCGCGCCGCATCACGCTCACGCGACGGCGCGGCGGCGGCTACGCGGGACGCATTTCGATGTGAGTCGGCCGACGCCGAAACAGAACGGCCGTCATGTTCTCGAAAGCGTAAGCACGTTCGGATAGCGTTGTTCTCATGCTCGATTTGAACGCATACGTCGAGGCGGTTGACTGGCTCTCGCCGGTCGAGGTGCGCGGGCGCGTCACGGAGCTTGTCGGCCTGCTCATCCGCGCGGCCGTGCCCGGCGCGCGCGTCGGCGAACTGTGTCTGATTCGCTCTCCGCACAGGGCGCGACCTTTGCGCGCCGAGGTCGTCGGCTTTCGCGGCAGCGAAGTCATCCTCATGCCGCTCGGCGACATACAGGACGTGGCGATGGGCGCTGAAGTAGTCTCGACGGGTTCGTCCCTGAAGGTGCGGGTCGGGGCGTCGCTTCTGGGGCGCGTCATCGACGGGCTGGGCGAGCCTTCGGACGGGCGCGGCGAGATTGAAGACGCGCAGGAGCGCGCCATCGAGGCACGGCCGCCCGACCCGATGCGCCGCCGCCGCGTGACGCGCGCTCTGATGACGGGCGTCCGCGCCATCGACGGCACGCTGACCGTCGGCGAGGGGCAGCGCGTCGGCATCTACGCGGCGGCCGGCGTCGGCAAGTCGACGCTCCTAGGGATGATCGCGCGCAACACAGAGGCGGACGTGAACGTCATCGCGCTCGTCGGCGAGCGCGGGCGCGAGGTGCGCGACTTCGTCGAGCACGACTTGGGCGAGGAGGGCTTGCGCCGCTCGGTCGTCGTCGCCGCCACGTCGAACGAGCCGTCGCTCGTCCGCATGAAGGCGGCCTACGTCGCGACGGCCATCGCCGAGCACTTCCGCGACCAAGGCAAGCGCGTGCTCTTGATGATGGACTCGGTGACGCGGTTCGCGCGCGCTCTGCGCGAGGTGGGGCTCGCGGCCGGGGAGCCGCCGGCGCGCGCGGGCTTCCCCCCTTCGGTCTTCGCCGAGCTGCCGAAGCTACTTGAGCGCACGGGCAACTCAGAGCGCGGGTCGATTACGGCCTTCTACACAGTGCTCGTCGAGGGCGACGACATGACCGAACCCGTGGCCGACGAAACGCGCTCGATACTCGACGGCCACATCGTGCTCGCGCGCACGCTCGCCTCGGCCGGCCACTACCCGGCGATTGACGTCAACCAATCGGTCTCGCGCGTGATGCCGGCGGTCGTTCCGGCCGCGCACGTCGAGGCCGCGCGACGCCTGCGCGAGGTGCTCGCCACCTACGAGGCGCAGAAAGACCTCATCCTCATCGGCGCGTACAAGAAGGGTTCGGACGCGCGCACCGACTACGCGCTGTCGAAGCTCGACGCCGTCAACGGCTTCCTCCGCCAAGGCACGCACGAACGCACGCCGCCCGGCGTCGCCGTCAACCAACTACAAAGAATGTTCTAAGGATAGTGACGAGTGACGGGATAGCTGTCAGCAGTCAGCGTTCAGCACTCAGCTTAAAACTTTCCGAAAGCTGAATGCTGAAAGCTGACGGCTAAACGCTGACAGCTATCCCGTCACTGCTTTTTAGCGTTTGCGCCGCGCGTTGAGGTAGTCCGTCACTTCCTTGATGCGGCGCGTGGCCTCCGCGCCCTCGAAGTCGAAGGGGTCGGGGTAGGCGGTGAGGGCGAAGCTTCCGTCGTCGCGCTCCTCGACGCGGTGCGCGGGGACGCCGCGCAGGTCTTCGGCGTCGAAGAAGGGCGCGTAGGCGCGCGGCGCGATGAGCGTGTACCACGCGACGTGCGAGCCGAAACACTCGGGCAGGAACTCTATCCCACGGTTCAGAAAAAACTCACTCGGACGCAGGTCGGCCGTCGCGCTGGCGCGCGTGAAGCGCGGGAGCGCCGACTGCCAACGGCCGAGGTATTCGAGCGCGCGCGCGAGCGCCTCGGGCGAGGAGACGTGGCCGGGGTTCAGTCGGAAGGTGACGCCGTTGGCGGTCGGGTGTCGGGCCAAAGACCCTTGGAAGTAGGCGGGGTCGTGGCCGCGCGCCTCGACGCCGGCCTTCGGGTCGGCGGCGAGGTAGTCTAAGAGTTTCGGCCGCGCGTAAGGCTCCCACTCAAGCGTCTGCTCGAAGAACATCTCGGCGAAGCGCCCGAACGGGTTGTCCTCGAACAGCGAGAGAACCTGCGGGGCCGGGTTCGCGGGGGCCGACTCCCAAGGGTTGTTCTGTTCCTGCGCGAAGAGCATCAGCAGCATGTTCGGTGTCACTCGATTCCCCGCCGCGCTCGACGCGGACTCAGTTCGGGAGGCGCGGCCCGACGAGCTGCGTCAGGTTGCGCCCCTGCTCGTCGAAGCCGATGAACTTGTAGATATTACCATCGTCGGCGAGGTAGTAGACGCCGAATCTCTGCGCGTCGCCTTGCAGCTCCCTCGTAATCTTCACGTAGGCGTTGCGCGCCGCGTCCTCGGCCGAGCCCGCCCCGTTCGGCAGGAACAGGTAGTCGTGACCCGTCAGCCCGCCCTGCACGCCGCGCTGGCGGAGCAGGCGTTGCAGCTCAAGGTTCGCGGGGTCGTTGCTGGCGCGCACGAGGTCGTTGTAGTCGAGCAGTTGGTCGCGGTCGAAGTCGCCGCTCACGTAGCCGGTCTTGATGTCGAGCGTGCGGCTGCCGTTGACGAGCAGGTAGTCGGGGCGTCGCGTCGTGATGTCGGCGGCGCGCGCCGGGTCTGTCACGTAGAGGTCGCGCGGGAAGGCTGGCTCTCTGATTTGGTCGCCCTGCGCGAGGCGCGTCTGGTAGAAGTAGTTTCCGATGGAGCCGCTCGTGCCGCTGCGGTTCGTGCCTTCGAGGACGCCGAGCACGCGGCGCAGGTCGGCGACCGTCTCGATGCTGCGCCCTAAGGCTGAGTTGATGTCGCGGCTTAGGGCGGCGCGCGCCGTCGCGAAGTCGGTCGCGCCCGTGAAGTTGTAGTTGCCGTTAAGGACATCGTTTAGGGCCGACTCGACGCGCGGCGGGAGGTTTCCGGCGCGCAGGGCGTCTAAGAGCGCGGGGTTGTAGTTCGAGAGCACGGCCTCGTTGACCTCGCGCGAGGTCGTCATCAGGCCGAAGTTATTAATCGTCTGGTCGAGCGGGCGGGGGACGCGGTCGACGCTCGTCGGCACGCCGTTGCGCCAGACGTACTCCTCGAAGTTCTGCACGCGCAGGCTGGCCTGACGCGCGACGTAGTTGTCGTAGAGGTCGCGCAGGCGATCCGGCCCCTGCTCTTGCAGGGCGCGCTGGAGGCCGGGACTGTTTCGCACGAGCGTTTCGAGGTCTGGCGAGAAGTTCGCGGCGCGCAGGAGGTTGTCGAGCTCGCCGGTCGGGAGTCGGCGTCCGCCAAGGCCGCCCCCGACGACGACGATGCCGCCGAACATCATCGCCTGATTGAGCACAGCCTGAGTCTGCTGCTGCTTCTGCTCCGCGGTGAGGTTCGGGTTCGAGTTGATGCGCGAAATCTGGTCGAGGTAGGCGGCGGCGATGATGACGCCGCCCGCGACGTTCGAGCCTTGGTCGAGGCCGGTCGAGATGGCGACGAAGCGACCAAGGCGGTCGGCCTGTCGGAGTGTGACGACCGTCCCGTCGGCCAAGGTCGCGGTGGTCGCCCCCGCGCGCACGAGGTTGCTAATACCTGCGGCCGCGCCGCCCGCCGACGCCAAGCCGCCGACGATGCTCAGGAGGTCGAGCGCGGTGTCTAAACTCCACAACTCGAAGTTGCCGTAGCGCACGCGGTCGTAGATGCTGAGGCCGCCGGAGGCCGCGCCCGTGACGCCGGCGGCGGCGAACGCGCCGAGCGCGAACGGCTGTCCGCCCGGCACGAACAAGAGACCGACGCCGACGACGGCCGCAGCGAGTGAGAACCAGCCGAGTCCGTTCGCCCAAGTCTTAAAGTCGCTCTGCCCGTCGCTGTGTTGATTCCAAACTTCCTGCGGCCCGAAGTTGAGAGTCTCGGGGAAGCCCGCCGGGCGCTCGTAGGTCGGGGGGATGCGCGGCGGCGTGGCGGCGATTTGACCGGCGGGCAGGTTGTTCGACGAGATGAATTCCGACCACGCGCTGCGGATGGCCTCTTCGGGCGTCGAGCCGCTGCCCGTGTACTCGCGCGCGTCGGTCGGGTTGGTGATGTCGACGATGGCCCAACGGTTGTTGCCGAGCGGCTTGGCGTAGAGCTGTAGGGGGATGGGTTGCGCCGTCTCGGTCGGGATGAGGACGGCCTGCATCGGGATGGGGCGCGCGGTCGCGCCGTCATTCAGCTTCGACGGAACTTCCTCGCGCGTCTCGCGCAGTTGGCCGAGGAGTTGTTCGAGGTTCTCTATCTCGTCGGCGCTGCCGCCGTTCGTGCGCAAAGTGCCTATGCGCTCTTCGGTCGCGGTGATTTGTTGTTCGACGAGCGTGAGATAGAGGTCGGGGTCGGAGGCCGTGCCGGGCATCCGCAGGAGCGCCGAGCGCGCCGCCGCGTCGGCCGAGCGGACGAGCTGGTTGTAGGTGTAGTAGGTGGGCGGCTGCCCCTCGTACTGCACCTCGAAGACGATGGTGTGACGGCCTTCGGCGCTCGCCACGAAGTTGCCTTCGTAGGTTTCGCGCGTGCCGGAAGTCTCGCCGACCTGACCCGAGCGGACGGCGGCCGGGTCGTTGACGCTGAAGACGCGCACCGTCGGCGGGCCGCTCGCGATGTAGTGGCCGGGGTTGAAGCGATAGGTGATTTGCGTCCCCGGCACAATCTCGGCGGCGGGCGGGTCGATGATGATGCTCGGGTCGCGCCCCGCCTCGGTCTGCGGGTAAAGCTGCGTCTGCACCCTTTCGGGGCTGACGACGCGCAGGGCGCGGAAGCGGTCGTATGAGTCGCCGAGCTCGTGCGCGATGTCTGAGGCGAGGTCGCGGCCGCCGCGCTGCGCCGAGTAGCGTTCGGCGTAAATCTGTCTGAGCGTCGCGACGTCGGTGACGGAGAGTCCTTCGAGGTCGGCGGCGATTTCGGAGTAGGACGTGCCCTGCGAGAAGACGCCGAGGAAGCCGTCGTCCTCGAAACGCTCGAAGAGGTGCGCGGCGCGTCGCTCAAGCTCGGCGCGCGGCATCGCTGCGGGGACGGCCGACGGCTGCTCAATCGTCGCCACGTCAGGCGCGAGTTGCGCGCGCCTGAAGATGGACTCGCGGACGAGGCTCTGCGTCCAGAGCAGGGACGCGCCGCGCTCGTCGGCACGGCACACGTCCGTCGGCGAGGCGTTCGAGGTGTCGAGCAGGTTGAGCCGCCTGTCGTTTGACGGGTCGTAGTCGTTTCGCAGCAGGTCGGGAAGGATTCGGTCGACGCCCATGACGCTCTCCGTTCGAGTTAAATACTTGCGAGTCCGTCAAAATTATCGGCGTGCGGCGGGAAATGTTGAGTGGCACGCGGGTCGCTATCGGCCGACTTGTTGACCGAATTGCCGACGTGTTTCGGTACAGAGGGGGTCGTGGCGGCCGGGGAGTCTCGCGGGTTCGACCCGGCGGCGCGTTTTATGTCTTCGGAGGTGAGTGCGAAAAGTTCGGCGGCGAGGTATCGAGTCCTGCTTGTCGAGGACGTGGGCGACGTGCGCGCCGTCGTGCGGATGGCTTTGGAGCGTGAGGGCTACGAGGTCATCGAGGCGGCCGACGGCATCTCGGCCGTCGAGTCGGCGCTCCTTGAGCGGCCGGACGCGATTGTGATGGACATGAGTTTGCCGCGCCTTGACGGGTATCGCGCGACGAAGCTGATTCGGCAGGAGCCGACTCTGAAAGGCGTGCCGGTCGTCGCCTGCACGGCGCTCAACCGTTGGGAGTGGCGCGGCAAGTCAATCGCGGCCGGCTGCGACGCCTTCGTCACCAAGCCGATTGACTTCGCGCAACTGTCGGCGGTGCTCTCGCAACTGCTCGCCCGCCGCCGCGTCTCCTGACGCGCGCCCGCCTAAGTCTTCAACAGACCGGCGACGACCCGCACCAGCTCGGCCAGCTCCATCGGTTTCGAGACGTGGGTTTGATAGCCTTCGCGCACGACGCGGAGTCTGTCCTCCGAGCCGACGTAGGCCGTCAGCGCGATGGCGCGCACGCGCTCGCCGCGCCCTTCGGGAAGAGCGCGCACCCTCCGAATCAAATCGTAGCCGTCCTCGCCCGGCATGCGTATGTCGCCGATTAAAACGTCGGGCCGCGCGCGCTCGAAAACTTCCAACGCCTCGGCGACCGTCGACGCGGTCTCCACGAAAGCGCCGCACTGGCGGAGCGCGACCGACAAAAGCTCGCGCGTGTCGGCCTCGTCGTCGACGAGCAGAATGCGGACGCCCGCGAGCGCGTCGGAAGAGTCGGGCTGCGGCGCGACGAGCGACGCCCCCTCGTGCCTGCGGCTGTCCTGCGCGAGCGGGAGCAGAACCGTGAAGGTCGCGCCCGCGCCTTCGCCCGCGCTCTCGGCACGCACCGCGCCGCCGTGCAGTTCTACGAGATGGCGGACGATGGAGAGTCCGAGGCCGAGTCCGCCGAAGCGGCGCGAGGTCGTCCCGTCGGCCTGCCGGAAACGCTCGAAGACGTAAGGCAGAAACTCCGGCGCGATGCCGACGCCCGTGTCGCCGACCGCGACCTCGACGTGCGGCCCTTCGCGGCGGACGCTTATCTCGACGACGCCCCCGCGCGGCGTGAACTTGATGGCGTTCGAGAGCAAGTTCCAGAAGACTTGTTGGAGGCGGACGGGGTCGCCCGCGACCCAGATGACGCCGGAGTCGAGCACCTTGCGGATTTGAATGCCCTTGGCCTCGGCCGCCAGTCGCACCGACTCGATGGCCGCGTCGACGACGGGCACGGGGTCGACGTCCTCGACGTCGAGGCGCAGGCGGCCCGTGATGATGCGCGAAACGTCGAGCAGGTCTTCGATGAGCTGTTGCTGCGAGCGCGCGTTGCGCTCGATGGTTTCGAGCGCGTGCGCGTAGTCGCCCTCATCGACCATCCCACGGCGCAGCATGTGCGTCCAGCCGACGATGGCCGTCAGGGGCGTGCGCAACTCGTGCGACACGGTGGCGAGGAATTCGTCCTTGAGCCGGTTGGCGGCCTCGGCCGTCGCACGCGCCCACTGCTCGCGGGCGAGCTGCACTTCGAGTTCTTCCTTGACGGCGCGCAGAGACTCTTCGGCGCGCGTGCGCTCGGCGACTTCGGCTTCGAGCGAGCGGGCCTTCTGCTGAAGCAGGATGATTTCGCGCAGGCGCTCGTCGTCGGCGTCGAGCGCCGTGTAGCTCTCGGCCGGGATGACGCGCGAGTGTGCGGCGCAGACGCCGCCGAACTCCGAGGCCAGCGACTCGCGCCCGAAGTTCTGCATCGGGTAAGCGCAGAAGAGCGAGAAGCGGTGCGACTTCTGCAAGTCGTTCCACAACTCTTCGAGGCGGACGGCCGCCGCGTGACGCCCGTCGTCGCACAGGAGCGAAACCATCTCGCCGAAGACGCGCACGCGCCGCGCCCCGCGCCCCGCCTCCGAGAGGATGCGGCCGACGACATCGACGAAGCGACCCGGCTCGGGCATCCCGGCGTGCATGATGAGCGACAGCGTCTCGGCCGCGTCGAGCGAGACGTAGTCGCCGCGCGCGGCCGAAGCCGCAAGGTCGAGTCCGCCCTCCGCGAGGCGACGCTCCAAAAGCTCGCGCCGGCGGCGGCCCGCGACGACGACGCACGGCTCGCCCGCGC
>DASUNL010000264.1:0-14488 GCA_036277175.1 Pyrinomonadaceae bacterium
GTGGGGGGGGGGGGGGGGGGGCGGGGGCGGCCGGCGCGGCGCGCGTAATGCGACCGAAGGGCGGCGCGGCGGCGGCCGTCGCGCGTCGGGCGAAGAGGCGCGGCGCGGGGGCGGCGATAAAAATAGACGCGGGGCTTCGTCTTCGGAAGTCGCGTCGGTCGCGTCGGTCGCGGGGCGGGCCTCGCGCACGCGGACGCTTCGTCAACTGCTCGAAGGCATCGGCGCGCCCGCGCCCGCGCCCTTCCGGCCCGACCCCTTCCAGCTCGAAGCCCTCGACGCGATTGAGCGCGAGGACGTACTCGTCACCGCGCCCACGGGCAGCGGCAAGACTTGGATTGCGCGCGAGGAGATAAGGCGTCTGCTCGCCTCGGGCCGACGCGCGTGGTACACGAGTCCGCTCAAGGCTCTGACGAACTCGAAGTATCAGGAGTTCGCGGCCGTGTTCGGCGCGGGCTCGGTCGGCATCCTGACCGGCGACCGCAAGGAGAACGCGGACGCGCCGCTCGTCGTCGGCACGACCGAGGTCTACCGCAACCAACTCTTCGACGCTTTGCGCGGCGGACGCCAAGTCGAGGCCGACCTCGTCATCCTCGACGAGGCGCATTACCTTGCGGACGAGGAGCGCGGACACGTCTGGGAAGAGGCCATCATCCTGACGCCGCCGCGCGTCCGCATGCTCCTGCTCTCGGCGACGGTCGGCCGCGCCGAAGAGTTCGCCGAGTGGATCGCGGAGGTGCGCGGCGGGTCGTGCCGCGTCGTCGCGCGTCCGGGCGCGCGCCCCGTACCTTTGCGCGCGGGCTTCCTCTACCCGGACGGACAGCTCGCGCCGCTTCTCGACGAGCGCGGACACTTCAACCTAGAGATTGCGCGCTTCATGCAAAGCTCGAAAGACGCGCGTCACAACTTTCAACGCGAGCGATTCGCGCGAGGCGGCGCGCGCGGGGGCGCGCAGGAGGGGCGCGCACGCATGCCCGAGATGCCGCCCTCGACCCTGCTCGCCGCGCTCGGCTCATACGACCTGCTGCCCGCCATCGTCTTCATGCCGACGCGCCGACGCTGCGACGAGGCCGCCGCCGAGTCGGCCTTCTCGCCACGCGGGACGAACAACACGGAGCGGCGCGAGGCGCGACGCCGAGTTCTCAAGGAGTTGGCCGACCGTTTTCCGGAGATGCGGCGACACCGTCACTGGGAGATAGCCGTGCGCGGCGGCGTCGCCTCACACCACGCGGGACACTTGCCGGCGTGGAAGCTCGCGATTGAGCGGTTGATGAGCGCGGGTCTACTCGACGCCATCTTCGCCACGGCGACGGTCGCGGCCGGCGTCGACTTCCCCGCGCGCACGGTCGCGCTCTCGAACATCGACGTCCGAACGGGTCGCGGCTGGCGTCTGCTTTCGGCCTCCGAGCTTCAGCAGATGACGGGGCGCGCGGGGCGGCGTGGGCGCGACCGCGTCGGCTTCATCATCGCCGCGCCCGGCCCGCATCAAGACCCGCAGAAGCTGGCCGCGCTCCTACAGTCGCCGCCCGACCCGCTTGAAAGTCAGTTCCGCGCCACCTACACGACGCTCCTTAATCTGCTCGACGCCTACGGCACTTTCCGGCAGGTGCGCGACATCAGCGAACGCAGCTTCGCGCGACGCGAGCAGTTCGAGCGCGCGCACGAGATGGAGCTTCGGCGCGAGGAGACGGAGCGGCGCATGAGGGAGAAGCTTCAGCAGGCCGGCTGTCAACTAACGCCGGAGCTCGCGCGCGGCCTCGAACGCTTGGCGAGCGCGCGCTCGCGTCTTCTGGAAGGCGCGCCGCAGACGCGCGCCGACGCCTCGATGCGCTGGTTGGACGAAGTGGTCGTCGCGGGCCGCGTCGTCGGCGTCGGCCGCAGCACGCGCCGCTTAGTCTTCGTCACCGAGCGGCGCGGCGACGGACTCGTCGGCGTCCGCCCCGACGGCCGACGCGCCTCGCTCGCCTTGGAGCGCGTCGGCCGCGTCTACGCGCCCCTGTTCGCGCGCGACGAGGCGGGGCGCGACGAGGCGTTCGCGTCGGTCGAAGCGGGGCGCACGCCGCTGCTCGACGAGCCGCGTTTGCGCGACGCGCGTGCGGCGACCGACGCGCCCGTCGCGCTCATCAACGACCTCATCGACTCGCTCTCGGCGAGCGTCGGCGGCGACGAGGCGGGGCGCAAACGCTGCGAGGAGGTCTTGTGGTCGGTCGTCGGCGAGGCCGAGGAGGCGGAGAGGTTCGAGCGACAGATAGAGTCGCTGCGCGGCGAGTCTTGGCAGCCGTTCGAGCGGCGCGCGCGCGTGCTCCACCACTTCGGCTACTTGGACTTTTTCGCCGAGCGCGTCACGGAGCGCGGGCGCTGGCTTGCGGACTTGCGCGTTGACCGCCCGCTCCTCGTCGGCCAAGCGGTCGAGCGCGGACTCTTCGCCTCGCTCGACGCGCCGCGCGCCGCCGGCCTCGCGGCCGCGCTCGCCTCCGACTCCGAGCGCGACTACGGCGAGTTGCCCTTAGACGACCCGCTCGTCAACGCGCTCGGCGAGTTCGACCGCATCGCCTACGAGGTCGGGAGCGTCGAGTGGCGACACGACATCGAGCCCGCGCCGGAGATGAACTTCTCGGCCGCCGCGACGGCCGCGCGCTGGGCCTCAGGCGCGGAGTGGCGCGAGCTCGTCGCCGCGACGCGCGCCGAAGAGGGCGACCTCTTCCGCATGCTCTCGCGCACGGGCGAGTCGCTCCTCCAAATCGCGAACCTCCGCGAAGCGCACCCCGAGGCCGCGCGCATCGCCCACGCGGCGGCCTCCGAAATCCTCCGCGAGCCCGTGCGCTCGGAGGCCACTCTATGAATCTGTCTTCCGTCGGCGGCGCGTAAAGTTTGGAGGGTCAAAGGTGAAACGTCTAAACGAGAAACGTTTGGCGGCATCTTTAATCAGCGCCATCGTCACGCCCGCGTTGCTGTTCACGCTCGCAGCGCTGTTTGCGTCCGATTGGCTGCTGATGCCTGTCGCTTGGCCGGTAAAAATATGGAGGCGGGTCTTTCCGCAGAGCGGGGGATTTCACTTCATCCCAAGCACCGAAGTACTCGTCCCGAGCCTTTTGACGATTCTGATTTTTTACTTCCTACTCACGTATTTGATTCTATCGCTGTCGCGAGGTTTCGGCGCGGCGGCACAAATTGACGGTCAGAGGTGGCTATGGACAAACAAAGTGTTCCCGTGACGTACGTCGCGCTCGGCGACTCGACGGGCGTCGGCGTGGGAAGCGGGACGGGCGCGAGCGGCTACGTCGCGCGCCTCTTCGAGCGCATCGAGCGCGAGCGCCCCGGCTCGCGCCTCGTCAACCTGTGCGTGAGCGGCGCGACGACCGCCGACGTCTTGCGCTCGCAGATGCCCCGGTTCGAGCGCGAGCGGCCCGACCTCGTCACCGTCGGCATCGGCGTCAACGACGTGCAACGCCTCTCCCTTGAAGAGTACGACGCGAACCTCGAAGAGATTATTACGCGCGTCCGCGCCGTGACGGACGCGCCGCTCGTCCTGACGAACATCCCCGATATCTCCTGCGCCCCCGGCGTCCCCGCCTTCATGCGCGAAGACGCGCGCGCGCGCATACGCCTCTTCAACCGCGCCATCGAAGACGCGGCCGCGCGCCACCGCCTGCGAGTCGTAGATGTTTACACGCCGAGCGCCGAACTCCTCCCCGCCCGCCCCGAATTCTTCTGCGCCGACGGCTTCCACCCCTCCGACGCGGGCTACGAGTTCTGGGCCGACGCGATGTGGCCCGCCGTCGAAGAATCATTAAACGGTAGACGTTAGACAGTGGCGCGGCAATTCAGTTAATGCCGAAGTTAATGCCGAAGCCCTGACGCTTCGACGCCGAGGTTTTTGTCTACTGTCTGCCGACTAACGTCTCCCGTCTACTCTCTGTTAAAATTTCCTCCGGAACGCATGCCGGCCCGCCGCCGTATGGGTTTGGCAGGAGGTAAGTTATAAATGGAAGGCACTAAAGACCCGCGTTATAACACGGGGAATTCGATTTGCGACGCGCTCCGGTTCGTCTGCGACGCCTCGTTCGCCGTGCTCCCGCGCGACGCGGCGCACAAGCTCGGCGAGTTGGAGAAGAACTTCTGGGGCGGCGTCCGCTGGTTCGCCGACAAGAACATGGGGTGGGTCGACGAGTCCTTGGCGGCCGCCGACCGTCTGCGCGAAGAGTGGAGAACGCGCTGTCGCACCACGACGACGACGACCCCGGCCGACGAGCCGGGCCCGACCTTCTACGAAGGCACGGAAAACATTTAAAGAAGCGGTCAGCAATCAGCCGTCGGCTTTCAGCTTTTTGACGCCCGCGCCGCGTGCGAGGTGAATCGAAGATTGATTGCTTGATGAGAGTAAAGCTGACCGCTGATTGCTGACCGCTGAAAGCTTACATGATGCAAGTTCTTCTGGCTGACGAGTACGGGTTCTGTTTCGGCGTCGAGCGCGCCGTCGAGATGGTTGAGGACGAGTTGCGCGAGGGCGCGACCGTGCGCACGCTCGGGCCGCTCATTCACAACACGCAGGAGATTCACCGGCTCGAACGCGGCGGCGTCCGCACCATCGACGCGCCCGTCGAGGTCGAGCCGAATGTGACGGCCGTCATCCGCGCCCACGGCGTCACGCCCGAGGTGCAGCGCGAGTTGGAACAGCGCGCCTCGAAGGTCGTCGACGCGACCTGCCCGTTCGTCACGAAGGTTCAGAAGTTGGCCGAGCGCGCGGCGGCCGAGGGGCGCGACGTGGTCGTCGTCGGCAACCCCGACCACCCCGAGATGATTGGCGTCGTCGGCTACGCGCCGACGCGCTCGCACGTCGTCCGCGACGCGAGCGAGGTGGCCGCGCTTCCGCCGCTCCACGCGCCGCTCGTCGTCTCGCAGACGACCCTGAAGCTCAAGACCTTCCTCGAAGCGGCCGACGCCGTGCGCGCCAAGTCTGACGCCGAGCCGCAGGTCGTCAACACCATCTGCTCGGCGACGCGCGATCGTCAGGACGCCGCGCGCGCGCTCTCCGGCGAGGTCGAGGTCTTCTACATCATCGGCGGCAAACACTCCTCGAACAGCATCAAGCTCCTCGCCGTCTGTCAGGAGCGTTGCGAGCGCAGCTTCCTCATCGAGACGCCCGAAGAGATTAACCCCGAAGACCTCGCGGGCGTCGAGCGCGTCGGCGTCACGGCCGGCGCGTCGACCCCCAACTGGCTCATCGAGCAGACCATCCTGCGCCTCAAAGAGATCGGCGCGGCGCAAAGCTGAAACAGGAAAAAGGCAAAAGGTAAAAGGCAAAAGTGAAGAGCGTTTGCTCCGTACTTTTGCCTTTTACCTTTTGCCTTTTTCCTTAGCGGGCGCGTTCGTGCTATTTTGACGGGCAATTTCGGCCAGTTCGGGGCACGCCCGTCGTCTGCGCGTGCGCTTTCGGGAGGACAGTAAGGGCGTTTATGGAGACGGTCGGTGAAGGCGCGCAGGCCGCGCCCGAGAAGCATGCGGACGGGTCGGGCGAGAGCGCGGCGGCGGCCGAAGTTGCGACCCCGCCGGAGGTCGCGTCCGAAGTCGAGGCCGAACCTGCGTTCGTCGAGCGCGGGCGCGCGACGTCGGAGGCGGGGCGGCGCTTGCTGCTCCTCTTGGTCGGCGCGCTCGCCATCGGCGTCTCGTTCTGGTGGATGCAGTTCTCGACGCGCTCGATCTGCTGCGGCGACTTCGACGCCTACTATCACTTCCGTTGGAGTCAGATGCTCTGGGACGGCCTGCGCGGCGGAGACTTCCCGCCCGCCTTCAAGGCGCTCCCTTTGACGACGCTCAACGCCGCGGACTACGTAGACCACCACTTCCTCTTCCACGTCTTACAGATTCCCTTCACGCAGTTCGGCGACATAGAAGTTTGGGCGGCCGCGCTCTTCGTGCTGTGTCTTCTGGCGTCGCCGCTCGTCTACAGGTACGCGGCGCGGCTCGCGCGCGGGGGCGACTTCGTTCTCGTCTCGGTCGGGACGGCCGTGATGGCGGGCTTCGCGCTGGCGATGGCGCTCCTTCAGGCGCGCGGGGGCGCGGCCGCGCGCTACGGCGTCGTCGTGCTCGCGCTCGCCGTGATGTTCGCGTGCGAGCGTCTGGTCGCGCGCCTTTTGCGCGGGCGGGCGGTGCGCGCGGCGGCCCTGCTCGCGGCCGCCGCCTTCGCCTTCTTCGTCCCGCTCCTCTTCTACTGGGTCACGACCCTCTACCAGATAAAGACGGGGTCGTACCTGCAAGACGACTGGCACGCCGACTTTCATCTCGGCGCGAAACTGGGGACGTGGCTCTTCGCTTCGGCGGCCGTCTTCGCGTGCTACTGGATGGTCGTGCGCTACCGCCTGCGCTACCCCGTCGTCTGGCTGCTCGCGCTCCTTGGTTGCTCGACGCCGTTCCTCTACCGCATGAACATGGGGAAGGCGATGAGCGTCTCGATTGTGTTGCTCGTCGTCGGCATCCACCTGCTCTTCCAACGCAAGTACATCTGGCTTCTGCCGCTCGCGTTCGTGTTTGCGCTGACCTACGACATGTTCGCGCTCTTGGGCGTGGCGGCCGTCCTGTGGGCGGCGGTGATTTTTTGGAGCGAGCGGCGCATCGAGTGGCGGCCCGTCGTGTGGGTCGCGGCCGGGGCGGCGGCCGGCTTCATCATCAACCCTTACTTCCCGCAGAACTTCATGCTGATGTACGACCACATCAGTATGAAGGTGACGACCAAGGGCTTCTCGACGGCCGTCGGCGGCGAGTGGTATCCCTACGACACTTGGGAGTTTTTGGGCAACTGCTTCGTCGCCACGGTCGCGCAGGTGGTCGGCTACATCGTCTTCAACGGCTCCGACCGGAAGGCGACGCAGCGCACGCTCTTCCTGCTCCTGTTCTCGACGCTTTTGATGCTCGTCAACGCGCGCTGGAAGCGTTTCTCCGAGTATTGGCCGCCGTTCGCGGTGCTGTTCGCGGCCTTCTCCTTGCAGCCGCTCCTCGAAGGCGCGCGCGCCTACGCCGCGCGACTGCCGGCCGAGGTGTTGGACGAGCTGCAACCCTTCCTCGACCGCGCGGCGCGACCCTCGGACGCGGCCCGCGCGCGCCGCGAGCGGATGCTCGAATACGGGCTGGCGTCTCTGGCGGGCGTCGCGCTCGCGTTCGCGGCCGTCTGGTGCGCGCGCGTCACCGCGAACGACATCAAGGGGATGGCCGGCCCCGAACAGTATCGCGGCGGGATGGAGTGGGTCAGTAAGAACGTCGCCGAAGGCGAGATAATCTTTAACACCGACTGGGACGACTTCCCCAAACTCTTCTTCTACTCGCCGCGACACGCCTACGCCTCGGGCCTCGACCCGACCTACCTGCACGACCGCAACAAGCCCCTGTCGGAACTCTACGGCGACATCGGGACGGGCAAGGTCGAGAACCCCGGCCCGCCCATCCGCGAGCGTTTCGGCGCGCGCTACGTCTTCACCGACAACGAGCACGAGAGCTTCGTCAACCTCGCGCTCGACAGCGGCTGGTTCGACGAGGTCTACGCCGACGACAACTGCACGGTCTTGCGTCTGCGCGACGCGCGCGGCGCGGCCGTGCCCCTGCCCGAGGCGGACGACCACGGCGGCGAAGGCGAAGAGGGCGCGCCGCCCGACGACGCCGGTGACGGAGAAGGCGGCGAAGGCGAAGAACAAGGCGGCGACGAAGAGGGCGGCGGCAACAGCCCGTAGCGAGCGCGCCCGCCTCTGACCTCGACGGAGTAAAACTTCATGGCCCTCATCTGCTCCAACTGCGGCGCGCAGTGTTCGGCCGACGGCTCGTGTCCCGACTGCGGCCAGCCCGTCATCCTCGGCGCGCCCTCGGACGCGCGTCCGGCGACGAAGACCTGCCCCTACTGCGCCGAGACCATCCGCGCCGCCGCCATCAAGTGCAAACACTGCGGCGAGCGACTCGACGCGCCGTTCACCCCCGCCCCGCCCGCGACGCACGCCACTCCCACAACTCCCGTCTCACTTCCGTCGGTAAACGCGCAGCCGCCCGCCGCGTCCGCCCCGCTCGCGCGTCCGAAAGCGCAGACGACGACGGCCGCCTCGCACGACGCGCACGACGCGCCCGCGCCGACGCTCGGCGAGACTCGCGTCGAGGACGACACGGAAGAGTTGCGCCGTCAGGTGAGCGCGCTTGCGCTCGACGAAGACGAGACTTTCGACGAGCCGAGCGCCCCGTCTCGACGCATCCTGCCGCACGTCGCCCTGTTCGGGCTGGCCGCGACGGCCGGGGTCGTGGCCTTCATCGTCTATCACGTGAACGTCGTCAGGCCGGCGGGCTATTATTCTTGGTACGACACGAGCGCCATGAACTACTACTTCCGGCTAAAGAGTCAGCGCGATACGCTCGGCGTGTTCGTTGCGGCCGCCATGCTGATTCTGGGGGAACTAATTCTCTGGAGGTGGCAGCGCGGCAATAGCGCCGACGAGGAAGATTAGACTTCGGCGCGGAAGGCGACGCGAGAAAGCCGAAGGGGCTTCGGGCGACTGATGAAGTCGCCCGAAGCCCCTTCGGGTCTTGGGTGTTTCGTTCGTCCGCGTCCCGTTCGGGTCGCGGCGTTTACTGCGCGGGCTTCGGCGCGGCGGCCGTCTTCTTGGCGAAGTCGCCCGCCTTGATGATGGTTATCTTCGAGGGGTCGATGTGCCGCCGCATGGCGGCCATAATCTGCTCGGGCGTGAGCGCCGCCACCTTCCGCTCGAACTCCTCGTCCCACTGGAACGTGCGGTTGATGAAGAGGTAGCTCGAAAGCGCGCCCGCGAGGTTGTTGTCCTGCGAGCGGTTGAGCTGGCGGTTCTGCAAGTAGCCGCTCTTGCCCTTCGCCACCTCCTCGGCCGTGAAGCCTTCCGAAAGCGCGCGGCCCAGTTCCTCCTTGTAGGCCGCTTCGAGACGCGCCACGTTCTCCGGCGCGTAGATGGCGAACGACGTGAACGTGCCCCACTTGTCGAGCGCGCTCGCGTTCAGGCCCGAGCCGACGCCGTAGCTGATGCCCTCGCGGTCGCGTATGCGCTGGCGCAGGCGCGAGGCGGAGTTCGCCCCGAGCAGGTAGTTGCCGAAGACGAGCGCCGGATAGTCGGGGTCGTCGTCGCGCACGTTGAGGTTGAGGCCCGCGACGAAGTTCGCGTTCGCCTTGTCCGGCGTCTCGTAAGACTTGTTGATGGCCGGCACTTCGCGGTAGACGTTCGCGAGCCGCGCGTAGGGGCGCGGACTCTTCCACTGCCCGAACAGCTCCGCGTTGAGCCGCGCGACCTCCGCATCGTCGAAGTCGCCGACGAAAGAGCCGTGCGCGTCGGACGCGCCGTAGAAGTCCGCGTAGAACTTCTTGACGTCGTCGATGGTCGTCGCCTTGACGGCCTCGACCTCCTCGTCAATCGTCATCACGTGGCGCGGGTCGCCCTTCGGGTAGGGGTTCAGGTGGCGCGCCATCTCCCTCTGCGCAATCGCGCCGGGGTCGCTGCGCTGCTGCTCGAAGTTCGCCAAGACCTCGGCCTTGAGCTGGTCGAACTCGGCGGCCGGGAACGACGGCTGGCGCAAGACCTCGGCCATCAGGCGCATCACGGCCGGCAGATTTTCGCGCACCGTCTCGACGAAGAGGACGGCCTGCGTCGGCCCGCCCGAGACGAAGGCGCGCGCCTTCAGACGGTCAAGCTCGTCCTGTATCTGCTGGCGCGAGCGAGTCGTCGTCCCGCGCATCAACATGTCAGTCACAAGCTCGCCCGCAATCGAGCGGTTCTGGAGGCTCTTCTCGTCGCCGAATCGGAAGGTCATCGAGGCGACGACGGTCGCGCCGCGCGTCTTCTTCGGCAGGAGCGCGAGCTTCGGGCTGGCGGCCGCGCCGCCCCGCTTCGTGCGCGACTCGATGTTCGAGGGCGCGGGGTCGAACGCCTCGCCCAGAGCGACGGCGGCGTCGCCCTTGTAGTCCTTGAGCATCGCGGCCACGTCCGGCACGGCCGGAATCTCCGCGCGGTCGGGCTGCGCGGTCGGGATGAACTGCGCGAGCGTGCGGTTCGACGGCTTCAGGTAGCGGTTGGCTACGCGCTGCACATCCTCGGGCGTCACCTTGCGGATGCGGTCGCGGTGGAGGAAGAACAGACGCCAGTCGCCTTGCGCGACCCACTCGCTCAACTCCAACCCGACCTGATCCGACTTGTTGAGCGTCAGCTCGATGTTCTTGAGAATCGCCTGACGCGCGCGCTCAACCTCGTCCTTGGTCGGCGGATTCGTGGCGACCGACTCGACCGTCTGGAGGAACGTCTCGCGCGCCGCGTCGAGCGAGTCGCCCTGTCGCACCTCCGCGCCGTAGAGGGCGATGGCCGGCTCGCGCATCTGGAAGTTGAAGCCGTAGACGCGGCTCGCCTTCTTCGTCTCGACAAGCGCCTTGTGCAGACGGCCCGAAGGCGAGTCGCCGAGGATGAACGAAAGAATGTCGATGGCCGCGAAGTCCTCGTGCGACCCCGAAGGGACGTGATAGACCGCGCCGACCAGTTGCACGTCGCCGACGCGGCGCAGCGTCACCGAGCGTTCGCCGTCCTGCACAGGCTCGACGGTGTAGACCTTCTGCAAGGTGCGCGTCGGGCGCGGGATGGCCGAGAAGATGGAGTTGACCCACCCGAGCGTCTTCGCCTCGTCGAACTTTCCGGCGATGATGAGAATCGCGTTGTCGGGCTGGTAGTACTGCCGGTAGAAGGCTTGCAGACGGTCAATCGGCACGTTCTCCACGTCGGAGCGCGCGCCGATGGTCGAGTTGCCGTAGTTGTGCCAGAGGAAGGCGGTCGAGACCGCGCGCTCTAAGAGAACCGAGAACGGGTCGTTCTCACCGCTCTCCATCTCGTTGCGGACGACGGAGAACTCGGTCTTCAAATCCTTCTCGGCGACGAAGGAGTTGACCATCCGGTCGGCCTCCATCTCCAAGGCCCAGCGCAGGTTCTCGTCCGTCGCCGCGACCGTCTCGTAGTAGTTGGTGCGGTCGAGCCACGTCGAGCCGTTGCGGCGCGCGCCGTGCTCGGTCATCTCCTGCGCGAGGTTCGGGTGGTTCTTCGAGCCTTTGAAGAGCAGGTGTTCCAAGAGGTGCGCCATCCCCGTCTCGCCGTAGTTCTCGTGCGCCGAGCCGACGAGGTAGGTGACGTTGACGGTGACGGTCTGCTTCGTCGGGTCGGGGAAGAGCAGCACGCGCATCCCGTTAGCGAGCCGGTACTCGGTCAGCCCCTCGACCGAGGTGACGCGCTCGACGCCCGCGGGGGCGACCGTCGTGGTCGCCGACGCCGACGCCGCCTGCTGCGCCGCCGCGCGCGACGCGGGCGCGAGGGCGAACGAGCCGACGAGCATCGCCGCGACGAAGGCACGCGCGAGTGCTTCTGTCTTGACTGATTTCATTGTCTTAATCTCCAGTTAGAAATCTCAGCGTGAAGTCGGCCGCCCGTCCGTCCGCGTTGGCGTGCGTGCGGAGGGGCTTCGAGACGTTAGAGTTGTCGTCAGCGAAAGGTGAGCTGAAGAACTCCGGCCTGAGCCTTGTTTATACGCGCGCGCCGGCCCAACGGTTTCCGCGAGATGCGTCGCCGCGCGTCCAATTTACGGGACGAGGACGAGTTTCCCGAACTGCGCGCGATCCTCCATCCTCTCGTGCGCGGCGCGCGCCTCGGCCAAAGGCATCGCGCGGTCGACGACCGGGCGAATCCGCCCGCTTTCGACGAACTTCATGGCGTCCAAAAGCTCGGACTTCGATCCCATCATCGAGCCGAGGATGGTGAGGTGACGATAGAAGACCTGACGGAGGTCTGTCCGCGCGTCGAAGCCGCTCGTCGCGCCGCAGGTGACGAGACGGCCGTCGCGCGCGAGCGCCACAATCGAGCCGGGCCACGTCTGTGCGCCCGTGTGCTCGAAGACGACCTCGACGCCCTTCTTGTTCGTCAGACGCCTGACCTCCTTCGGCCAGTCCTCGCGCGTGTAATCGACCACGTCGTCCGCGCCGAGCGCGCGCGCACGCTCGCGCTTCTCCTCGGTCGAGGCCGTCGCGATGACGCGCGCGCCGAAAAGCTTCGCCACCTGTATGCCGACCGACCCGACGCCGCTCCCCGCCGCGTGAATCAAAACGTCCTCGCCCGCCCGCACACGCGCGCGGCCGACGAGCATGTGCCACGCCGTCAAAGTCACGAGCGGGACGGCCGCAGCCTCCTCCCAAGACAAGCTCGCAGGTTTCGGGATGACGTTCACGGCCGGAGCCGTGACCAGCTCGGCGTAGCCGCCCGCGCGCGCGCTGCCCAAAATCTGATATTCGGGGCAGAGGTTGTCAGCCCCGCGCAGGCACTCGCGGCAGTGGCCGCACGAGACGCCCGGTTGCAGCATCACCTCGTCGCCCTCGCGCACCCACGTGACAAGCTCGCCCACCTCGCGCACGACGCCCGCCACGTCGTTGCCGAGGATGTGCGGCATCGCGAGCTTCATCCCCGGCAATCCCCCGCGCGTCCACACGTCCAAGTGGTTAAGCGCGCACGCGCGCACTTCGACCAAGACTTCATTAGCCCGAGGCTTCGGGTCGGGCCGCTCCTCGAAGCGGAGCACCTCCGGCCCGCCGTGTTCGTAAAAGACGATTGCTTTCATGCTCGCTGATTTTATCGCCGCGCGCGGGTTTTGTCGCCGCGCGCGCGTTTGGGGTATGCTCGACGCGAAACTTTAAGAAGGATGACGAACGTGATGAGCGACAACACGACCGACGAAAACAAGTCTGCCGAACCTGCGAACGCGAGCGCGACGGACGACGTGACGACGCTCGACGGCATACTCCACGCGCTCTACGACTCCATCTCCGGCCCGGCCGAACGCAAGCGCGACCTGCGCCGCTTCCGCTCGCTCTTCTACGCGGACGCGCGTCTCATCCCGACGCGCATCGACGCGGAGACGGGCGCGGCGCGCGCCCTCACGCTCGACGTGGACGAGTTTTTCAAGATGGCCTGCGAGCACTTTCATGTGGAGGGCTTCTTCGAGCGCGAGGCGGCGCGGCGGGTCGAACGCTTCGGCCACGTTACACACGTGATGAGCACCTACGAGTCGCGCCGCGCCGAGGATGAGCCTGAGCCTTTCCAACGCGGCGTCAACAGCATCCAGCTCTTCCACGACGGCGCGCGCTACTTCGTCGTCACAATCTTCTGGGACTTCGAGCGCCCCGACAACCCTCTCCCGCCCGAATACTTACCGTCTTAACCCGCGCCTTGGGTCTGCTGGCGCGCATGATATGAAGAGCGCGTCAGGGGGCTTGATTCGACGTGGCGGAAGCCAAGCTCCATGCCGACGTCGCGCCAGCGCGCGAACTCCTCGGGCGTCACGTAACGCTCGACGGGGAGGCGTCGCGCGTGCGGCTGTAGGTACTGGCCGATGGTCATGATGTCGCAAGATACGGAACGCAGGTCGCGCATCAGCTCGACCACCTCGTCGAACGTCTCTCCAAGGCCGACCATGATGCCGCTCTTCGTGAGCATCCCGCGCGCCTCACGGTCGCGGCACGCGGCCGCGCGTCGCAGAAGCGTCAAGGTCTGCTCGTACTTCGCGTCGGGCCGCACGCGGCGGTACAGCCGCGCGATGGTCTCGGTGTTGTGATTGAGCACGTCCGGACGGGCGTCAAGAACGGTGTCGAGTGCCGCCTCGTCGCCGTTGAAGTCGGGAATGAGGACTTCGATTTTGCACGAGGGGTTGGCGGCGCGCACCTCGCGGATGGTCTCGGCCCAGTGTGCCGCGCCGCCGTCGGCGAGGTCGTCGCGGTTGACCGACGTGATGACGGCGTGCGCGAGGTCGAGGTGTCGGACGGCCTCGGCGACGTGGCGCGGCTCTTCCGCGTCGAGCGCGCCGGGCTTGCCTTTGCCGACGGCGCAGAAGCCGCAGTGGCGCGTGCAGATGTCGCCGCCGAGCATGAAGGTCGCGGTTCTGTCCGACCAGCACTCGAAGATGTTCGGGCAGCGCGCCTCTTGGCAGACCGTGTGCAGGTTCAAGCCCTCGATGAGGCGCAGCACGTGGTTCTGGTTCGACGGGTCGCCTATCTTCACCTTCAGCCAAGGCGGCTTCGGCCCGCGCGGCGGACGCTGCGAAGGCGCGGGCGGGTTGTTAAGGACTCTCAGCTCGCGGCTCAAATCTGATTCACCCCGAAACTCGATTTTAAACGTGCCCTCATTTTAACACCCGCCCGCCGCCTTGTCGCTCCGGCCCGCGTCAAAGCGCGTGCGCGTCGTGATTCCTCTGGATGAATGAACGCGACCGAAGTAATATGGCGGCCGCGCCCCGGCCCCGGCCGATTCCACATAGAACGAGAAGAAGGAGAATGATTCGGATGTCAACGAAACGTAAAGTCGCCGTCGCCTCCGCGTTGCTTTCGGCCGCGCTCGTCGCGGGCTGCCAGTCCCCCGGCGGCGCGAACTCCAACACGGCGTCTCAAACGGCCAACGCGAACACACCGGCCAACGCGAACACC
>DASUNL010000265.1:0-3232 GCA_036277175.1 Pyrinomonadaceae bacterium
CGTGAATCGACAATCGTCAATCGTGAATAGTGGATTAAGAGTCAACCAACTTAAGCAATAATCCGAAAGTTGTGAGGCTGCGTAACTATTAACGATTTGCGATTCACGATTGACGACTGACGGCGTTCCTTGCTTTTCGCACGTCGCTTTGTTAGCTTCCACGAATAATTTTCGCCGATGATGATTGACAGAAACATGCCCGCGCGCTCCCGACGAACGGCGCGCCCCGTGCCCCCGATGAATGGTCTGAGACGCTTAACCGAGATGACTCTTTCGCGGCCGACGGCGCTGGCGCTCCTCTTCGCGGCGCTCGCCCTCTTCTCCGCGTGCAGCACGAAGAAGAAGGTCAGCGTGCCGCCGCTGCTCACGCCGCTCGTCCGCGCCGAGATGCCCGCCCTCCTCGCCGAGATTGAGCGCGCGGCGACCCTCCGCTCTCTGCGCGGGCGCGTCGACGTGCAGTTCCTCGACACGTCGTTCGCCGAGTGCGGACTCGTCGATAAGTACCGGACGACCGAGGGCACGGTCATTCTTCAACGGCCCGGTCAGGTCTACCTCTCGATTCAGTTCTTCAGCGTCAAGATTGCCGAGATGACTTCGGACGGCGAGCGTTTCCGCGTCGCCGTCTATCAGGGCGACGAGCAGTACAAGCGTTTCGTCATGGGGACGAACACGGCCGACTACGCGCGCATCTCGGAGAACGGCGCGACGGACGCGGCGGGGCAGCCCGCGTGCGGGCGCAACGAGAACGAGAGGCAGGAGGCGGCCATGCGCCGCACCGTCAGCTCGCTCTCAAGTCTCCGGCCGCAGCACCTCGTCGACGCGCTCCTTGTGCGGCCCGCGACGCCCGAAGGGTCGAACCTGATTTACGCCGTCTCGGAGTCGTTCGAGGAGGAGCCGGACACGCGGCCCGGCGCGAAGTCGAGCGCGCGCATCGTGCGCGGCTACTACGTGATGGTCGAGATAGAGCCGCAGGGGCCGAACGCGGGGCGGGTGCTTCGACGCTTCTGGTTCGACCGCGTCGGCGAGCTGCGACTGGCGCGCGTGCAGAACTACAACGGCGGCGGCGCGCTCGTCACCGACGTGGTCTACCGCGACCCGCGCCCGTTCGGCGAAGGCGGGCGCTACCGCCTGCCCGCGCTCGTCGAGGTGACGCGCCCGCAGGAGCACTATTCGCTGCGCATCGAATTTCAGTCGCCCGACGACGTGACGCTCGACAAGGCTTGGGACAACGGCACGTTCGTCCTCCAGAACACGTCCAACCTCCCGGAAGTCGATTTGGACAAGAGAACGCCTTGAAGCGTGAATAGTAAATCGTAAATCGTGAATGGAGGTTGAGGGCTTCGCTACTTGAACCGTAAAGCGGCGGGTTCGAGTGTCCATCAATCTATTTACGATTCACGATTGACGATTCACGACTGACGATTCACGAAGCATGGAGAGCCTCGTCTTCGCCAACATCCGCCAGCGCCCCGTGCGCGCGCTCGTCTCGGTGGCGGGCGTCGCGCTCGGTGTCTGCCTCGTGATGCTCTTCACGGGGCTGACGCGCGGCATGTCGAACGACCTCCACCGCCGCTCCTCCAACATCCGCGCCGAGATTATCTTCACGCGACCGGGCGCGACCGAGATGCTCAGTTCGGCGGCGAACCTGCCGACGAAGTACGCGGAGCTTTTGCGCGAGATAGACGGCGTCGAGTCGGCCGTCCCCTCGATTCGCTACGTCTCACAGGCGGGGCGCGGCTTCGGCTTCGAGCAAATCGAGGGAGTGGACTGGGAGCCGTTCGCGCGGATGAACGGGATGCAGCTCGTCGAGGGCCGCGCGCCCGAAGGCTTGGACGAGGTCGTGATTGACGAGGCGAAGGCGCGCAACAACTCGGTAGGCGTCGGCGGCACTCTGCGCATCTTCGGCGACCTGCCCTACAAGGTCGTCGGCATCTACACGCCCGAGGCCGGGCCGCGCGTCAAGATGAGTCTCGCCGCGATGCAGGACGCTTTGGAGCGGCCCGACAAGGCGACGTGGATTTACGTCAAGGCGCGCGAAGGGGTCTCGGAGGAGGAGTTGGCCCGTCGCATCACGGCCGAGCCGCGCATGGAGGGCAACAAGATTCAGTTCACGCGCGACGTCTTCACGAACGTCGAAAAGTCAATTCCTTACCTCGGCGTTTTCTTACGCACGCTCGTCGTCTTGGCCGCTATCGTGAGCGCGCTCGTCGTGATGCTCGCGATGTACACGACGATTACGGAGCGGACGCGCGAGATAGGGGTCTTGAAGGCTCTGGGCGCGTCGCGCGGCTACATCGTCGGCGTCATCGAGAAGGAGGCGGTCGTCATTAGCCTCTTGGGACTCGCGGTCGGCTTCGCCGTCTCGCTCGTCGCCGGCTATCTCATCTCGCGCGCCTACGGACTGCTCTTCGAGTACAGTTGGTCTTGGGCGGCCTCGGCCGCAGGGATAGGTTTACTCGGCGGCGTACTCGGCGCGCTCTACCCGGCGGTGCGCGCCGCCAACCTCGACCCCGTGAACGCGCTCTCTTACGAGTGACGGGGAAGCGTTCAGCATTCAGCACTCAGCCGTCAGCTTTTAGAGAGCGGACGAAGGAAGACCGAAAGTCGTGAGAGCAGCCTAAGCGCGGCGGACGGCCGTGAGCTGATAGCTGACCGCTGAATGCTGACAGCTTACTTATGAGAAAGATTCTCGAAGCCGACGACCTTGAGATGGTCTACCAGTCGAGCGGGGGCGTGCCGGTGCATGCTCTGCGCGGCGTCACTTTGCACGTCGAGGAGGGCGAGTTCCTCGCCATCATGGGGCCTTCGGGGTGCGGCAAGTCGACTCTGCTCCACCTGCTCGGCGGGCTGCTCACGCCGACCTCGGGGCGCATCCTCATCGACGGCGAGGACATGACTGCCGCCACGGACGCGCGCCGCACGGACATGCGCCGACGCAAAATCGGCTTCGTCTTCCAACGCTTCAACCTCTTCCCGACCCTCACCGCCGAGGGTAATCTCCGCCTCGCCGAGCGCATCCACGCCGGGGCGGGCGGCAAGGACGCCCCCGAGCGCCGTCGCGAAGTGCTCAAGCTCCTCAAGCTCGAAGACAAGATGGGCCGCAAGCCCATCGAGCTTTCGGGCGGCGAGCAGCAGCGGGTCGCTCTGGCCCGCGCCGTCGTGACACGCCCGGCCATCGTCTTGGCCGACGAGCCGACGGGAAACCTCGACACCGAGAACTCGGCCATCGTGC
>DASUNL010000266.1:0-12545 GCA_036277175.1 Pyrinomonadaceae bacterium
GCCCTTGCGCGCGTAAGAGCCTTCGCCCGGCCCGCCGGGACGCGAGACGCTCGACGCCGCCTCCTTGTCGAGCTTGAGGTCGTAGGCGGCGCGCAACGACGTGTCTTTGAGAACCTCGTAAGCGCGCGTCAGGCGGCTGAAGGCGCTGGCGGCGCGCGTGACCTGCGACGCATCGAGGTCGCGCCGGAAGCGGTCGGGGTGGAAGCGTTTGGCGAGCGCGTAGTAGGAGCGTTTGATGTCGCGGTCGCGCGCGCTGCGTGCGACGCCGAGCACGGCGTAATGCGTCCGCGCCGCCGCGCGTTCGAGCAACGCCTCAAACTCCTTGAGCGGGTCTACGTTCTCTACCTCCGCGCTCTTCTCGCCGTCGCGCGCGTTCGTGGGCGTCGGCGCGGACGTCGGCGGCGCACCCTTCTTCGCGTCCGCAGCTTTCGTCGCGGCGCTCGCGGCGGTCTTGAAGACGGCGGAGTCCGAGGGGAGCGCGCGGCGTCGGTCGGCGCGGACGAGGAGGCCGGCGAGCGAGAGCACATAGACGGCTTGAAGCGCCTGCGGCTCGGGCAGCCCGCCGAGAGACAGAAGGTCTGCGAGCCGCACGGGCGCGTCGACGCGCGAGAGGACGAAGCCCTCTTCGGGACTCAGTGCGACCGACTCGGGAGCGCGCCCCGAAGGCGCGACGCGCTCGCCCTCGGCGAACCTCGACGCGACGAACTCGGGCGGCATCCTCCGCGCGGCCTCGACGAGGAGCGACGGCGCGTCGGGCGCGGCGGTAGCGTCGCCTGCGACGCGCGCGCGCGGGTCGAATGCCCACTCGCCGTCCGTCCAAAGAAGCATCGCGCGCAGAGCGTCCTCGCTCCGCCGCGCGGCGAAGCGGGCCGTCTCCTCGGCCGTGAAGAGTTTGGCGGCGACCAGCTCGGAGGCCAGTTCTTCGTCCGAAAGTTTTTTCGAGGCGAGGGGCGCGAAGCTCGCTTCGTCGGAGACGATGCCCCAGCGACGCAGAGACTCGGCGAGGCGGTGCGCGCGCAAGTTCGTCGTCGCCTGAACGACGCGCCCGCCGTCCGTGTAGACGACGCCGCGCACAGGCTCGCGCGTCAAGCGCAGCGCGCCCGAGTGCGAGGCGTCGGCGATCTCCGTAATCAGTTCGGCGAGAGGATGGTTGCGCAGCAGGCCGTTCATGGCGGGTTGAGGGGGGCGCATCAGTCGCCCCGCCCGGAATCATAACACACGGGCCGTTTGACACCCCGGCGGCGCGGGAACTATAGTCGCGGCAAAGAGCCAAACGTTAACAATTCGGCGGGCGAACTCTTCGGGCGTGCGGGCGTCGAGGGGCGCGGGGTTTCTTTCGACGAATGGGCAAGCGGACACGCGACGGTGCGGGGACACGGCGCGCGCGCTCGACGCGCGCTGGCGTCGGCGCGGCCTCGACCATCGCCGGCGGCCTCGCCTCGGGCGAGCTGCACGACCTGAGCGCCGAAGTCATCAGCCTCCTCCACGAGCAGGCGTTCTCGACCGGCGAAGACCGCTCCGAGGCCGACATCTGCGAAACGTTCTCGCGTGTGCTGCTCAAACACTGGGAGCTGTGCTGCGTCACGACCTTCCTGCGCGACGCGGAAGGACACCTGAGCGAGAGCGCGGCCTACGTCCACCGGCATCTCGACCGCGAGCTTGCGCGACGCATCGCCGAGACGCTGGCCGGAAGGGTCGAGAGCGACGGCGGCGAGTACCACCTCTGGCTCGACGAGACGGGCGCGAACGGCGACGCGCAGGCGCGCGAGCTGGCGGGCGTCTTCGAGGAGGCGGGCTTGCGGGCCGGCGTCGCCGTCCCCATCCGCGCGTCGGGCGCGTTGGCCGGCGCGCTCGTCGTCTGTAGCGCCGACCCCGAACGCCTGCGCGCGGCCTTGCGCGGGATACGCTTCGTCGGCCCGCCCATCATCATCGCCGTCGGCCACGCGCGCCGCGCCGCCGCGCTGCTCGAACAGCGACGGCAGATAGAAGCCCTCGTCACGACCCTGCGCGAGCGCACGAACGCGCTCGAAGAGGCGAACAGGGAGCTACAGCGCGTCGGCCGCTACCGCTCGCTCTTCCTCGGGCGCATGTCGCACGAGCTGCGGACGCCTCTCACCTCCATCCTCGGCTTCGCCGAAATCCTCCTCGACCGGGAAGACTTGACCGAGACGCAGCGACGCTTCTGCGAAAAGATTCAGACCTCCGGCCACAAGCTCCAAGCGAGCCTCAACCAGCTCGTCGATCTCTCGCGGCTCGAAGCCGGGCAGACCGAGTTGTTCCTCCACGAGTTCTCTCTGCGCGAGACGCTGCGCGAGTCGTGCGCGGCCGTCGCGCGCCTCGCCCAGAAGCAGGACGTGACGCTCGACTGCCGGACGCCCTCCGAGGCCGGGTCGCTCGTCTCCGACGAGGGCAAGCTCCGGCAGGTGCTCTACAATTTTCTCGCGCACGCCATCGGCCGCAGCCCGGCCGGCGGGCGCGTCCACATCCGCGTCGGCGCTACTTCGCGCGCGCGCCTTCACATCGACATTTGCGACGACGGCGAAGCCCTGCGCGACCCGGCGCACCTGTTCGACGCCGTGCAGGTGGACGCGCCCAACGAGCGCGGGACGAACATGAACGAGCTGGGACTCGTCATCGCCCACCGCCTCGTCGGCGCGCTCGGCGGCAAGGTCACGCTCACTGAGCGCAAGCCACGCGGCCTCGCCGTCCGCCTCACGCTCCCGACCTGCCCCACCGAACACGAAAAAGCCGCGGCGAGCGGCGGCAAAACAGTGACGAGTGACAAGTGACGAGTGACGAGATAAAATCGCGTCCCGACGTTGACTTAAACTTTTTACTGTTGACCGGCCGGTGACTCGTCCGACTCGTTGCGACGCGCGGTCTTGCTCGTCACTCGTCACTCGTCACTGCCCCGTCGTGCTTTACGACTTCGAGCCGGCCGCGTCCCCGAAGAATGGTGCTCGCTGACTCCGATTCGAGTGACATGCAAATCCGCGAGGTGACGACCTTCGAGGAGTACGATGCGTGTCTCGCGCTCCAGCGCGAGGCGTTCGGGATGCCCGACTTGGAACTGAGCCCGCGTCGTCATCTAATCGTCGCGCGCGCGGCCGGCGGTTGGACGCTCGGCGCGTTCGACGCGGGGCGACTCGTCGGCTTCGTGCTTACGCAGGTCGCCCTGCGCGCGCGCACGGAAGTATTCGGCTACTCGCACATGATGGCGGTCGCGCGCGACTCTCAGAACCGGGGCGTCGGCGCGCGCCTCAAGTGGGCGCAAAGAGAGCGCGCCATCGGCGAGGGCTGGCGGCTCTTGAAGTGGACGTTCGAGCCGACGCGCGCGCGCAACGCGCACTTCAACCTCAACCGCCTCGGCGTCGTCGTCCGACGCTACGAGGAGAACTTCTACGGCACTGACTACGCGACGCAGGCCGACGAGCAGGGCGCGCACGAGGGACTCGCGAGCGACCGCCTCGTGGCCGAGTGGGAACTCGATTCGCCGCGCGTCGAGACGATGTCGCGCGGCGATAGGCCGAACATGGGAGACGCCGTGGCAAGCGTCGAGATTCCGCCCGACTGGACGGCGCTCGTGCGCGAGGACGTGACGGCCGCGCGACGCGAACTCGGTCGCGTCCGCGCGGAGTTCCAGAGCGCGCTCGCGCGCGGCCTCGTCTGCGCAGGCTTCGAGCGCGACCCTTCGCGCCCGCGATACCTCTTCTTTAGTGAATCGTAAATCGTAAATCGTAAATAGAGGGTTGTCGCGCTCTCCACCAGCGATTTACCCTTCAAGCCGGATAGCCACCCAATTACGATTCACGATTCACGATTCACGATTCACGAACCGATGCCCTTTAGTCGCTTCGACCGCTACGTTGACCGCCACTCGCGCTCGTTCGTGGAGCGTTTGCAGGAGCTTTGCCGGATGCCCTCGGTGGCGGCGCGCGGGACGGGGATGCGCGCCGTGGCCGACGCGGTCGAGCAGATGTTGCAGCGCACGGGCGCGGGCACGCGCGTCTTCAAAATCGGGAGCGGCTTTCCAATCGTCTACGGCGAGTGCGGCGCGGGGCCGCGCTGCTTCGTAGTCTACGGACACTACGACGTGCAGCCCATCGGCCAGCTCTCCGAGTGGTCTTCGGGGCCGTTCGCCGCCTCCATCGTCGGCGAGCGTCTCTACGCGCGCGGCGCGTCGAACAGCAAGGGCGACCTCGTCGCGCGCATCGCAGCCGTCGAGGCTTACCAGAAGACTTACGGCAAGCTGCCCGTCTGCCTGCGCTTCGTCGTCGAGGGCGAGGATGGCATCGCGAGCCCGAGTCTCTACAAGTTCGTCGAGCAGCACGGCGGGCTTCTGGCGGCCGACGGCTGCGTGTGGGACGACGGCGCGAAGGACACAAAGGAGCGACTCGTCATCAACCTCGGCTTCAAGGGCATCTCGTTTCTTGAGCTGCGTGCTTACGGCGCGCGCACCGACCTCCACTCGAAGTGGGGCGGCATCGTCCCCAACCCCGCTTGGCGTCTGGTGCAGGCGCTCTCGACCGTCGTCTCGCCGAAAGGCGTGATTACGATTGACAACTTCACTTCGCACGTCGCGCCCGTCTCTAACGAGGACGCGGTCGTCTTAAAGACCGTCGAGTTGGACGAGCCGGGCCTGCGCCGCGAGTTTCGCATTGGCGGCTGGGTGCGCGGCTTGACGGGTCGGCAACTGACGAAGGAACTCATCTTCGGCCCGACCTGTACCATCTGCGGCATACGCACCGGCCACACGGAGGCGGGCGCGAAAACCGTATTGCCGGGCACGGCGACCGCGCGCCTCGACTTCCGACTCGTCCCCGACCTCACGCCCGAACTCGTCGTCAAGCTTCTTAGGAAACACCTCGACGCGCGCGGCTTCCAAGACATCGAGATTATCGAGCTGGGTTCCGCGCCGACCGCGAAGTCCTCGCCGCGCTCGACCGTGGCGCGCGCGGCCATCGAGAGCGCCGAAGAGATTTACGGCACGCCGCCCGTCATCTTCCCGCTCGACCCGGCGAGCGGCCCCGTGGGCGCGGTCTGCGGCGTCCAGCAGCCCGCCACGCCCGTCGTCAGTTTCGGAGTCTCCTACGCCGGCTCGAACCCCCACGCGCCCGACGAGAACATACGCCTCGAAGACTTCATCCAAGGCATCAAATACTTCGGCCGCATCATCCAGCGCCTCGCCTACGTCGAGGAGCAAGAACCCCTCGCCTCGCGCGACACGGCCGCCCTCGCCCCCGTCAAAAAGTGAACAGTATAAGGCTCGAAACGGAGTCTTGTTGAGCGGCCGCATTCTGGTATCATCCACGCATGGACTACCATTCAATTATTACTATTGAGCCGGGCAAGCGTTCGGGCAAGCCTTGCATTCGTGGGACGAGGATGACCGTCACGGACGTTCTCGAATATCTCGCTTCGGGGATGACCGAAGGCGAAATCCTCGCCGACTTCCCCGACCTCACGGCCGAGGACATCCGCGCCTGCCTTGCCTTCGCCGCCGACCGTGAGCGCAAACTCGCGACCCTGCCGACTTACGAGAGCGCCGTCTGACCTAAATCGGGCATTGCTCGCATCGCCCCGTTTGCGGTACTTACTATGCGCGATGAAACTGTTGTTCGACCAAAATCTCTCGCCTCACCTACCGCGTCGCCTAGCTGACATTTATCCCGATAGTATTCACGTCAGGGAGGTGGGGATGCGTGATGCCGACGACTCAGCCATCTGGGAGTATGCGAAGCAGAACGGCTACGCGCTCGTTTCTAAGGACTCGGATTTTCAGACGCGCAGCCTGCTCTACGGCAGCCCGCCTAAGTTCATCTGGCTGCGCGTAGGTAACTGCACCGTGAAGTCGATTGAGGAATTACTCAGAAGACACTCCGTCGCAATTCACACCTTCGACATGGACGCCACGAAAGCGCATCTGATGCTCCCCTGAGTCGCCTCGTGCCGGGCTTGTTGCGCGCGTCGCAGGTTGAATCTATGATGCGGGGCGGAAGTCAAATACTCATCGAACGAGGTGGTGCGAAGCGAATTGCCGGCCGGCGCGAAGAGCATCGAGAGCGAAATCCGCAAGCTCCGTGAGGAGATCGTCCGCCACGGGGAGCTGTACTACGACCGTGACGACCCGGAGATTTCCGACGCTGAGTACGACGCGCTCTTCGAGCGCCTGCGCGCGCTCGAAGAGGAGTATCCGGAGCTGCGGACGCCCGACAGCCCGACACAGAGAGTCGGCGGGCGGCCCGCCGAAGGGTTCGAGCAGTACGTCCACCGCCGCCCGATGCTGTCGCTTGAGAACAGCTACAACATCGAGGAGTTGCGCGCGTTTGACGAGCGTTGCCGGCGGCTCGCCGACGGGCGCGCCTTCCAGTACGTCGCCGAGTTGAAGATTGACGGACTCTCCATCGCCGTCCACTACGACGCCGAGGGCCTGTACGCGCGCGGCGTGACGCGCGGCGACGGGCGCGTCGGCGAGGACGTGACGCAGAACGTGCGCACCATCCGCACCGTCCCTCTGCGTTTGAAGGACGGCGCGGGCGAGGGCGACGTCGAAGTGCGCGGCGAGGCGTATCTCTCGCGCAAGGAGTTCGAGCGCATCAACGCCGAGCGCGAAGAGGCGAACGAGCCGCGCTTCGCCAACCCCAGAAACGCCGCCGCCGGGACGATTCGCCAGCTCGACTCGCGCATCGTCGCCGGCCGACGCCTCGACATGTTCGCCTACGACGCGCTGCGCGGCGAGCGCAAGGCGTTCGACTCACACTGGCACTCGCTCGAATGGATGGAGCGCGCGGGCTTCCGCGTCAACCCGCACCGACGCCTGTGCGAAGACGTCGAACAGGTCATCGCCTTCTGCAACGAGATGGAGGGCGAGCGCGACCGGCTCGAATACGAAATCGACGGCGTCGTCGTCAAGGTCAACTCGACGGCGCTGCAAGAAGAGTTCGGCGCGACCTCGAAAGCGCCGCGTTGGGCCATCGCTTACAAGTACCCGGCGCGTCAGGCGACGACGGACGTGCTGGATATCAAGGTGCAGGTCGGGCGCACCGGCGCGCTCACGCCCGTCGCGATTCTGACTCCCGTCCAACTCGCGGGCACAATCGTCTCCCGCGCGACGCTCCATAACGAGGACGAAATCAAGCGACTCGGCGTGCGCATCGGAGACCGGGTGCTGATTGAAAAGAGCGGCGAGATAATCCCGAAAGTTCTGAAGGTCGTTAAGACGCCGGGGCAGAGAAGAAAGAAGCCTTTTAAGATGCCGGATAAATGTCCGGTCTGCGGCGGCGTGATTTCGCGGCCCGAGGGCGAGGTGGTTGCGCGCTGCGTGGCGGCCGACTGCCGCGCGCAGTTGAAGGCGCGTCTCTTGCACTTCGCCTCGCGTCGCGCGATGCGCATTGAGGGGTTGGGAGACGCGCTGGCCGAGCAACTCGTCGAGCGCGCGATGGTGCGCGACGTGTCGGGGCTTTACGAGTTGAAGACCGAAGAGCTGGCGGCGCTCGAACGGATGGCCGAGAAGTCCGCGACGAACCTCGTCCGGCAAATCGAGGCGAGCAAGGGGCGCGACCTGCCGCAGCTCGTCTACGGCCTCGGCATACGGCACGTCGGCGAGCGCACGGCCGCCATCCTCGCGCGCGAATTCGGCTCGCTCGAAAGGCTCGCGCTCGCGACCGTCGGGGAGATGGACGACATTCACGAAATCGGTCTGACGGTCGCGCAGTCGGTGCGCGACTGGTTCGACGACGAGGGCAACCGGCAGTTGTGCGAGCGTCTGCGCGCGGCGGGCGTGCGCGTCGAGTTGGAGCAGGGCGGCGCGGGGGCGGCGGCGCGCGAGGGGGCGTTCGCGGGCAAGCAGTTCGTTTTGACGGGGCGGCTCGAAACGATGACGCGCGACGAGGCGCGCGCAGCCATCGAGGCGCGCGGCGGGCGTGTCACTTCGTCCGTGAGTAAGAAGACCGACTACGTCGTCGCCGGCGAGGAGGCCGGGTCGAAACTCGACAAGGCCAGAGAGCTGGGCCTCGACGTCATCGACGAGGCCGCGCTCAGGGAGTTGTTGGGCTGAGCGTTCGGCGCGCGGTGGAAAAGATGAAAACAGAGGAACGCGACGACGGGCTGCAACTCGTCTACACAATCTTTTGCGACGACGTGCGTCTGGAGATGGGCAACAAGCTGTCTCTGATGGGCGTCTTCCATCAGATCATGGTGCAGCAGTTTCCCGTCTCGGTGATGAAGTTCGCGGTCGTCAGCCAGTGGCGCGGCGAGGGGACGCACCTGTCGGAGGTGCGTATCCTGACGGCCGACCGACAGCAGCCGGTCGTCTTGGCCGAGCCGTCGCCGTTTCAAATCACTCCGGGCGGCGTCGCCAACACCATCAGCTTCTTCTTCAACGTCGTCTTCCACGCGCCCGGCGAGTACCTCGTCCAGACGCTCGTCGACTCCTCGCTCTTCGACGAGCAGACGCTCACCGTCCTCGCCCTCGAACAGCAAGGCGCGCAACTCTCGGACGCCTCCGAGACGGTCAACTAAAAAGCCGTCAATAGTAAATCGTCAATCGTGAATAGAGATGCTTCTATTCACGATTGACGATTTACTATTGACGGCTTTTACGATGCGGATGAGTGGAATCGAACCACCACGGTGTCACCACCACAGGCTTCTGAGACCTGCGCGTCTACCAGTTCCGCCACATCCGCGCGTCGCGGGAAATCAATATACGGACGGGCGCGCGGGGGTGTCAAGCGTGTCGCGCCGCGCGCGGAAGGGGGGCGGGACACGTGTCCCGCGCCGCCGTTAGTTCGGAATTTCGGCCGTCGTTTACGGGCGGCCGAAGATGCCTCCGAGGATGTCGCCGACGCTTGAGCCGCGGCGGTAACGGTCGTCGCGGCCGTAGTAGCCGCTCTGATATCCGTCGCGGTAGCCGCGCGCGAAGCCCTCGCGGAAGTACTGGCGGTAGGTGTCCTTGTTGCCGTAGCGCGAGTTGTAGCCCTTCGACCCGCTTCGGAAGTCGCCCTCGTCGCTGTAGTCGAAGCGGTCGCCGCGCTCGCGATCCTTGCGCCCCTCGTCGACGCCCTCGTTGTAGCCGTTGTTGAGGGCCACTTGGCGGAGCTGCTGGTTGTAATAACCGTTGTTGCCGTAGTAGCCGTCGTTGCGGCCGTAGCGCCCTCGGTCGTTGTCGCGACGGCGGCGGTAGTAGTCGTCGTTATAACGGTCGTCGCGGTCGCGTCGTCCGCGACGGCCGCGTCGTCCGTCCCTGTCCCACCGGCCGTCGCGCGCGTCGTGGCCGTTGACGAAGACCTCGGTCGGCTTGCCGCGTCCGCGCCCACGCCCTTGATCGGCGAAGGCGAAAACCGGCAGCGCCAGCATGGCGGCCAGCGCGAGCACGACGAGACGCGCGGGACTCTGGATGTTACGAGCCATCTGTTGAAACTCCTCCTCTGACTAAACTCTCGGCTGAAACGAGTCGTTATAAAGTGAAGACGCAAATGGGGACGACGCCCGACTTGAACACAACAATCATGCCGGGCAACGGACGAGCTAAGTTGTTGGAAAATATAGCGACGGCCGCGCGCGTCCGAAGTCGCGTACACGATACCGTGACGGCGCTACTCTTTATGGTATGCGGGCATGCGCGTTGCGGGCGCGCGCGCCGGCTTGTTATAGTGCGGGCGGTAAATCCCGAAGGCACGGACAGAGGAGATGACGGAGGCGTTCGAGCAGGCGGAGGCGGGTTTGCGCGCGCGTCTTGAGGCGGTGCGCGGTCGCATCGCTCGTGCGGCACGCAAGGTCGGCCGCGACGCGAGCGAGGTCAAGCTCATCGCCGTCAGCAAGACTCACCCGGGCGTGGTCGTGCGAGAGGCTTTAACCGTCGGCGCGCGCGACTTCGGAGAGAACCGCGTGCAGGAGGCCGCCGCGAAGATTGAGGAACTCGGGGGCGCGGCGCGCGAGGCGCGCTGGCACTTGATAGGTCATCTTCAGTCGAACAAGGCGCGGCGCGCCGTCGAGCTTTTCGACTGCGTCCACTCGATTGACGACGCCGCGCTCGTCTCGCGGCTCGAAAGAATCTGCGCCGAGCAAGGGCGCGCAACGCTCGACGCGCTCGTGCAAGTTGACCTCGCGGGCGAGAAGACGAAGGAGGGCGTCGGCGAAGACGGGCTGGCGCGAGTGGTCGAGGCGTTCGCGGGTTGCGAGCGCGTGCGGCTCGTCGGACTGATGACGCTCCCGCCGTTCTTCGACGACGCCGAGCGCGTGCGCCCCTTCTTTCGGCGTCTGCGCGAGTTGCGCGACGAGTGGCACGCGCGCGGGGCGTTCGGCGCGGGCGCGGGCGAGCTTTCGATGGGCATGACGAACGACTTCGAGACGGCCGTCGAGGAGGGCGCGACGATGGTGCGCGTCGGCACGGCCGTCTTCGGCGAGAGGGAAGCGAGACGCTAAGGCGCGCGAGGGTTATCGGCAAACAGCGCGGGACGAATTTTTATGACATTGTTCGGCTTCTTTCAGACGGCGCAGAGCTTCGAGACGATGTTGCGCCGCGGCCGTCCGCCGCAGGCGGTCGCGCTCACCTACCTCTTCATCTGGTACTTGATAGTCGCGGCCATCTTGGCGGTCATCGCCCTGATGCTTCTGCGCTTCATACTCAACTACGCGGACATGAATCCGTTCAGCCGCCCCGTCATCTACGTGCGGCGGATGACCGACCCGCTCGTCAACCCCGTGCGCCGCTCGCTCGCGGGCTTGGGCGTGCAGCCGAACGGCGCGCCGCTCGTCGTCGTGCTGCTCACCATCCTGCTCGGCTTCTTCGTCCTGCGACTCGCCGGGAGCATCCTGAGCACGGTCGCCGGCATCACGGTCGCGCTGACGAGCGGCGAGGCCGGGGGCGTCGTCGCCGTCATCGGCTACGTGCTCTACGGACTGCTTTCAATCTACAGCCTGCTCATCGTCATCCGCATCATCTTCGCTTGGGGGCGCGTCACCTACGGCAACCGCGTGATGCGCTTCCTCATCGGCGCGACCGACCCCTTGCTCGTCCCCTTGCGGCAGATGATTCCGCCGCTCGGCATGTTCGACATCTCGCCCATCGTCGCCTTCATCATCATCTTCCTCTTCCAGCAGGCGATTGCGATGACTCTCCTGCGCGGCTGGCCGCCCGAGTTCTTCGGCTGAAGCTTGAAGGGTTTGTGATTCGCTACGACGTGAAGGATGGCGCGCTCGTGTTCGAGGTGCGCGTCGTCGCGCGCGCCTCGCGGACGTGCGCGGTCGGCGAGCACGACGGCGCGCTCAAGGTGAGGGTCGCCGCGCCGCCCGTCGAGGGCGCGGCCAACGAGGAGCTTGTGCGCTTCCTCGCGCGCTCATTCGGCGTGCCCGCGCGCGGGGTCGAAATCCTTTCCGGCCGCGCGTCGAAACTAAAGCGCGTGCGCGTCGCGGGCGCGGACGCGGCGAGACTTTTTGGGTTAATCACGGAGACAGAAAGAAGGCGAAAGTAAAAGGTAAAAGGCGAAAGTGTAAGAGCCGTCTTGTCCTTTATCAGTTTTGCCTTTTGCCTTTTACCTTTTGCCTTCCTCGGTTGCGGGGCGCGAAAATCGCGTGATATATTCCGGCGCGCTTACACCTATTAAAGACACTCCGAGAAGGACTCATCTGAAATGTCTGGACATTCCAAGTGGCATACTATCAAGCACAAGAAGGGCGCTCTGGACGCCAAGCGCGGCAAGCTCTTCACCAAGCTGATTAAAGAGATACAGGTCGCGGCCCGCACGGGCGGCGGCGACGTCAACGCCAACGCGCGCCTGCGCAAGGCCGTCTCCGACGCCAAGGGCGCGAACATGCCGAACGACACCATCGACCGCGCCATCCGTCGGGGCACGGGCGCGGAGGAAGGCGTCACCTACGACGAGATTACCTACGAGGGCTACGGGCCGGGCGGAGTGGCTGTGATGGTCGATTCGATGACGGACAACCGCAACCGCACGGTCGCCGAAATCCGCCACATCTTCGGCAAGAACGGCGGCAACCTCGCCACGGCCGGCGCGGTCAACTGGATTTTCGAGAAGAAGGGCTACATCGTCGTCCCGAAGTCCGCGAAGACGGAGGAAGAGCTGTTCGAGATCGTCACCGACGCGGGCGCGGAAGACCTCCGCGACGACGAGGACAACTTCGAGATCATCACCGCGCCGACCGACTTCGACGCGGTACTCGAAGCGGTGAAGAAGGCGGGCGTCGAGCCGCAGATGGCCGAGGTCGAGATGCTCCCGAAAGAGTATAAGAAGCTCGAAGGCGCGGAGGCCAAGCAGATGTTGAAGCTGATGGAGGCGCTCGAAGACCACGACGACGTGCAGAAGGTCTCCGCCAACTTCGACATAGACGAGGCCGACATGGCCGGGGCGTAAGGCCGGAACTATTAACGCAACAGAGGCGGGCGCGGGTCGTTTGGGCGGCCCGCGCCCGCCTTATTCGTCCCGGTTGAGTGCCGCCGTCGGCTGCGTCAGTTGTCTGAGCCGGGCGGAGTTCGACTGCATGACCTTGATGGCCGCGGTCAGTTGGTTGCGTGCGCCGCT
>DASUNL010000267.1:0-11318 GCA_036277175.1 Pyrinomonadaceae bacterium
CGGCGACGAGGACATCGCCCCGCCCAACGCGCAGCTCGCCGCCCTCCTCGGCCTCCCGCCCAACGGCCCTCAACCACAACAGCCCGGCCGCGACGGCAACGCCTTCTCACGCCTCGGCAAATTCTTCTGGCGTCAAATGACGCGCATCCGTTAATTGCCGACGCACTTGAGTCTTGTTGGAACGATGAGAGGTGTTAGGCAGGATTGCCTCGCATAAACAAAGGGGTCGCCGTCCCGGAGACGGCGACCCCTTTGACCTGTGAACAGCCCTTTACTTGAACCTGAAGTTCGCGCGGTGGATGCTGCCGTCATTCAACGTCACCACCAACTGCCGACACGTCCCGGCCCATGATGGGTCTGTCTTCCACACGTAAACATACTGATCGCTCGCGGCGTCGTAAGTCAGGCTGCTCCCGCCCGCCGTAACCGTGTCCTCCAAAGTCACGGCCGGGTCGGACGAGTTGCACGCTATCGTGCCGGACGAGGGAGAGTTCGGCGCGAAGATGTTGAGCCCCTTGTTACCGCTGAGACTGAACTTGACGGGAATCGCCCTTCCGGCGTTGACCACATTAACTGCGGGCAGGTTGTTGACCGGCGGGAAGAATCCCGTGAAGTTGTAGGAGACGGTCACGGTGAAGCTGCAACCCGAGGTGTGCGTGCCGTCATTGGCCGTGGCGTTGACTGTCGTCGTGCCGAGCGGAAAGACTGACCCGGACGCCGGCGTGCTGTTGACAGTCACGCTGGACGAACAGTCGTCCGTGGCGGTCACGGCCGGGTAGTTCACTACGGCCGACGTGTCCGTCGAGTTAGGCGGCAACGTCACGACGACGTTCGCGGGGCAGTTGATAACCGGCGGGGTCGTGTCGACGATGTCGATGACAACGTCATCCGAATCCGAGCCCCCGCCCGTGTCCGTGACGGTGAGGGTGATCGTATGCGAGCCGGGCGGCAAAGAGACGACCAAGGTGTCGCCCGAGCCGAGCGTCGTGGCCCCCTCCGTCCATGTGTAAGAGTTAATCGTCCCGCTGCCGGGCGTCGAACCCGTTCCGTCGAGCGTGACCGACGTCAGGCTGCCCGCGCACTCGACCGTCTGATCTTCGCCCGCGTCGGCGATTGGGTCGGCGGCGGCCGCCCCGAACTTCTGTACGCGGTCGTTGTCCCTATCCACGACGTAGTAATTGCCCGTCGAGTCCGCCGCGACGCCCGCCGGCGCGCTGAACTGGCCGTCGCCACTTCCCAAAGTGCCGCAGGCTTCGAGGAACGTCCCGTTGGAGTCGAATTTCTGAATTCGGTTGTTCCCCGTGTCGGCCACGTAGACCGTACCCGAAGAGTCGACGCCGATGCCCGTAGAGCCGTTGAATTGCCCGTCGCCCGACCCGGCCGAGCCCCACTTGGTGATGAACGCGCCGGTCGAGCTGAACTTTTGAACGCGGCTGTTCCCGGTGTCCATGACGTAGACGTTGCCGGAGGAGTCCACCGCCACGTCATTCGGCCCGCTCAGTTGGCCGTCGCCGCTGCCCGCCCCTCCCCAACTCAGAAGCAACGTTCCGGTCGAGCTGAATTTTCGAATCACGCTGGTTATAGGGTCGGTCACGTAGACGTTGTTTGAGGAATCGATGGCGATGCCGCCCGACCCGCCTGTCCACGTCAGGAGGAACGTTCCGCTCGAACTGAATTTCGAGACCCGATTATTAAAGTTATCCGTCACGTAGACGTTGCCCGCCGAGTCTGTCGCCACTTTATTCGGAGTGACGAAGCCGCCGGGCACGTCGCCCGGAATTCCGAACTGCGAGATGAGGTTGCCACTCGAATCGAACTTCTGCACGCGGGTGTTCTGATCCGGCACGTACACGTTTCCGCTTGAATCGACGGCGATTCCTCTGGGCGTGATGAATTGGCCGCTGCCGGAGCCGGTGCTGCCCCACTTGAGAATAAAATTGCAGGTGGCGGTCGCCGAGGCCGTCAGTAAAGACGAAGCTGTCAACACGGCGAGCAAAAGAGCGAGCAGACGGGGCAGCCTTAAGACCTTTTTTCGACGGCGGGCGGGCGACAGATGGGGGTTCATGTAAATTCCTTTCTTCGGAGGGTGGTATGGTTATGGACGCATTATGGGTAATGCGCAGGAACGAGGTTCGACCGGGCCGCTAGGGTACACCGGGCGTTATTCGTTGTCCATACTTTCCCTATTCATCGGCGGTGCGGCCGTCATGCCACCGAAGACCGCTGCTCGCTAACAAACACGCAAGGGAGTTAGGCTATATTCGGCCGAGGCTAAGAGCACGGTGGAGAAAATGGTGAGAGAAGGGGGCGACCGCTCGCTGGAAAAAGTTGGCGGCCGCCCCCTTTAGTCTTCGCAGGTAAGAACCCACTCGCGTGCCGACTATTTCACCTCCAGCGGGTCGCCGGTTTGATGGTCCTTAATCTGGAAGCGCAGGAACTCGTGGATGGCGTCGAGCGCCTCCCGGTTATTCGTCGAGATGCGGACGCGCCCGCCCGTCTCCGTGTCCTCGTACCGGTATCGGATTTCCGCCTTCAAACGCTGCATGACGGGCACGCCCGGCGGGATTCGGTCGTGAACGGCCAGCGGGGTGTTAAAGTCCGCCGCGCTAAACATCTGAGCGATGTGTGCGAGATGTCCCCTGATCTTGTCCCGGTTCGCCGTATCGCCGGCGGCGTTGGCCTCGACCTGAATCGCCCCGCCGTCGCGCATCAGGAGGAAATGGTGTGTTGTTTCAGTCTGCGAAAAGCCCATCGCCTTCTCGCCGCGCGCGTTAACACCGGCGAGGTGGCCCGCGTGCTCGTGACTGTCGCCCGTCGAGCTCGACTTTCCGCCCTGCATCATCGGGCAGGAGGTTGCTGATTTATCTTCCTGCCGCGTGGAGTTTTGCTGAGCATTCACTTGCGCGTAAACCGCCGCCGCCAGTGAGACGACTCCGGCCGACGCGAGGAGGAAGACTTTGATTCTATCGTTTCCCATTGCCCATCATCCTTTCTTTGCTTTTACGCCTACGCCACGCCGGGGTGGGGGCGCGTTCCGTATGCCGCGACCCTGACGCCAAGGACTCCAACAGCCCGGCGCGTTCGCCGTCAGCCTTTTCCGCGAGGAGTGAATCCCAGTCGCTTAAGGTGGCGCTCAACTCGTCGCGCATGAGCGTCAGCGCGGTCAACTGTGCCTCTAAGTTCGCGAGCTTACGCGCGGCGAGCGCGCGCACCGCGCGGCAGGGGACTTCCCCCTTGGCGCGCGCCTTAATGATTCGGGCGAGTTCGTCGAGGGTGAAGCCGACCGAGAGCGCCCGCCGCACGAGGCGCACGCGCTCAAGTGCTTCGGCCGGGTATTCGCGGTAGCCGTTACGCGAGCGGCGCGGGGCGGCGAGCACGCCCTTGCGCTCGTAGTGGCGTAGAGTATCGGTGCTCACGCCCGCCGCCTTAGCCAGCTCGCCGGCGCGCCAGAAATCTTTTTGCATACACGTCCTCGTCACGGGTACATTGTAAAGGTCGGAATGGATTCCAAGGTCAAGCACTTTTTTTAGATGACGGCGGGGCGGCGCTTCGCGACCGCAGTCGGGCGCGCCTTTGGGGTTAGCATCTCGGCGACTGTTTGACGGGCGGGACGGCGCTCACCTATAGTGCGCGCCCGCGGGTGCTCGGCGGCAGACGCACGTCGCGAGGAAGCGCCGCGTCACGAGCCCAAGCATCTTGGAGAGGGTGGCTAGGGTAAACGAACTAGGGCCGCCCCTCTTGCTCGGGGCGCGAAATGTAAGCGCACGCCCGCCGCGTATCCTTCCATGAGTCGCCATTCGTCGCAAACTAATTCGGGCGCGAGGGCCGCGGAGGCGCGACCGCCCTCGGGCGGGTGGCGCGGCCGTCTGCACGAGGTCATCTTCGAGGCCGACACGCGGGCGGGCCGCGCCTTCGACGTCGCACTCATCGTCCTCATCCTACTGAGCGTGCTCGCCGTCATGCTGGAGAGCATACGCGGCGTGCGCGCACGCTATGGCGCGGAGCTTTACGCCGCCGAGTGGGCCTTCACTATTCTCTTCACCGTGGAGTACGTCCTGCGACTCGCGAGCGTCCGGCGGCCGCTGCGCTACGCGGCGAGCTTCTTCGGCGTCGTTGACCTCCTTGCCATCATCCCTACCTATTTGAGCCTCCTCGTCCCCGGCAGCCACTACCTGCTCGTCGTTAGGATTTTGCGGCTGCTCAGAATCTTCCGCGTCCTCAAGCTCGCCGAGCACCTCAGCGAGGCCGACGTGCTGATGCGCGCCCTGCGCGCGAGCCGTCGCAAGATAAGCGTCTTCCTCCTGACGGTGCTGACGCTCGTCGTCGTCATCGGGACGCTGCTCTACGTCGTCGAGGGCGAGGAGAACGGGTTCACGAGCATCCCCGTGGGCATCTACTGGGCGGTCGTCACGCTCACGACCGTCGGCTACGGAGACATCTCACCCAAGACCCCGGCGGGGCAGACGCTCGCGGCGGCGGTGATGATTATCGGCTACGGCATCATCGCCGTGCCGACCGGCATCGTCACCGTCGAAATCGCGCAGGCGGCGCGCAAGCCCGTCTCGACGCAGGCGTGCCCGGAGTGCTCCGCCGAAGGGCACGAAGCCGACGCCGTCCACTGCAAATACTGCGGGGCTAAACTGTAGACCCCAACTCTGACATTCTATTGCCCGAAGCGTGCGCGGTATTCGCCGGAGACGAGGAAGGAGCGAACCATCTCGGCGCGGCGGATGCGCGCGCGTGCGACGAGTTCGTTGCGCACGTCCTCGCCGGGGAGGCTGAAGGAGTCGAGCTTCGCGAGCCAGAAGTGATAGCCGCTCAGGTCTGTGTTGGGCGGGTCGTTGGGGTTGCGTCTGAGGTAGCCGAAGTACTGCATCAAGACGAAGGCCGAGTTGTACTGGCGGTTGTAGACCGACGCGCTCTCGGCCACGCTCGCGAGCGCGAGCGCGCGACCCTCCGCGCCGCCCGCGCCGAAAGCCGCGACGGCCGCGCTGCGTTCGCCTTGCGTCGGCGCGACGCCCGCGTTCGCGAACAGGCGCGCGACGTAGTCGGACGCCGTTAGACTCGTCGGGTGCTCGGCGACGAACGCGGCCCGCGCGACCCACTCGCGCAGGAACGTCTCCCTGTTCTGCGCGAGTCGCTGCTCCCAGCCCGTCTGACCGACGACGACGCCGTCGCCGAGACTCCTGAGGTCGGTGATGAAGGGTTGGAAGCGCGGAAGGTTTGCGAACGAAGCCGCGTGCAGGCGGTGCAGCAGATAGCCGGTCTGCTGAAACTCCGTCGAGAGGAAGAAGGCGGCCGAGACCGCGTTGCGCCGGTCGTCGGTGCAATTAGCGTCGGCGACGCACGACGCAATCTCGTGCGACCAGAAGCCGAGGCCCGCCTCGTCCGCGTCGCGGCCGAAGAAGTCGCGGTAGTGCTGGCGGACGAAGAAGGGCGCGTAGTCGATTCGCACCGGCATCCCGACGCGCGGACGCAAAACGAAAAGACCCTGCTCGATGCCGCTCGCGACGACGACGCCGCTCGCGAAGAACGGGTAGTTGCTCCACGTGCCGTTGAAGAGCGGCTGGTCGTCCAAAGGGTACACGTCGAAGAAGGCGACCTCGCTCAAAATACCCGCGCCCGCGCCCGCCGCGTCGAGGACGCGCAGCCCGCTCCGGTAGTTCGACTCGAAGGCGAAGCGCCCGCGCACGTAGAGGTTGTGGTCAATCGACGTCGACACGCCCTGATGGACGGCGCGCACCAACGGCGCGTCCAAGTCTGTTACGTCCCAGACGAACGTGCGCGTGTTGACCGTCAGGCTGCGCTCGTCTAATTCGTCGTCGAGGAGAAAGTTGCGATGGTCTTCGGTGAGCCAGCCCTGATGCGTGTAGCCGCGCCCCTCGTAAGGGTTGCGCGACAGTTGCGCGGGCGCGCCCTTGTCGGTCACGTCGACGATGGTCAGCGTGTCCTCGTTCGCGCTGAAACAGATTTCGCGCCCGCGATGCTCGGCGTCCGGGCCTCGATAGACGACGCACTGAGTCTCGTGCGTGTAGCCGTCCGCGTCGACGCAACCCGCGAAGGCGGGCGACTGAGGGTTTCGGAGATTTAAGACGTGGAGGCCGCGACCCGAGCAAGTGCCCGCGCCGTCCGTGAGCGCGGGGTTCTGTCGCGTGCCGGCGGCGTAGGCGAAGCCTGTCTCTTCGTTGATGGCGAGCGTGTGCGCGGTCGTGAACCCCGCGTAGTGCGCCGTCTCGGTGAAGTTGACGGGCGGCGCGGCGACGTTGCGCAAGCGCGTCAGGTCGAAGACTTGCAGTCCGTGGTCTGCCGCCTCGCTGATGACGTAGAGGTGATTGCGGTAGACCTTCAGACCGCGCCAGAGTGAGTCAACCGTGTGCGTCGGGAGGTTGCCGAGGTAGACGGGCTGTTCGGGCGTCGTGATGTCGACGAAGGAGACGCCGGAGGAGCGACCGAGGAGCGCGTACTCGCGCCCGGTCTGCGGGTCAGTCCAGCCCCACACGTCGTTGGCCGTGCCGCCGCCGATGTCGGCGAGCGGGAGAAACGACGCGAGGTCGATGTCGCGGCAGGGGAAGGTCGCGGCCATGCCGTTGACGCACGGCGTGAGCGACATCGCGGCGAGCGGACGGTTGTCGGGCTGACCGTTGCCGCCGGGGCTGTGGTGCTCGCCCTCGTGCGCGCCCGTAGGCCACGAGGCGAGCGCGGCGACGCACGCGAAGGCGAAGGCGAGACGGAGTCTTCGCCTGCTTCTCTTAAGTTGACGGACGGGCATCGGAAAACCCCTTCAGGTTGTCGAGACGAGGCGGGACGGGGAGCGCGTCCCTCGCAGGCGTCGGCAGGGAGATTAACACCGCGCGGCCGGAAGTGGCGAGGGCCGCCGCGTTGAAACTTAATGCCCGACCACCTATGATGACGGCCAATGGCCGAAACCAAACTTGAGAGACAGGCGGCGCGGGCGTCGGTGACGCACCACCACACGCGGGTCGAGATTGAACGCAGCCTCGACGAGTTGAGCCGCTGGATGGACGGGCTGTTTCGCATCCCCGGCACGGGGTGGCGCATCGGCCTCGACGCACTCGTCGGCCTCGTCCCCGGCGTCGGCGACATGGCGACGACCGCCGTCTCCTTCTACATCCTCGCGGCGGGCGTCCGCTACCGCGTCTCGAAGGCGACGCTTTTGCGGATGGGAATCAACATCGGGATTGATTACGTCGTCGGCTCAGTCCCCTTCGTCGGCGACCTCTTCGACGCGGCGTGGAAGTCGAACCATAAGAACGTCCAGCTTTTGAAGGAGCGCGCGACCGTCTCGGCCGAGGAGGCGCGGCGCGGGCGCGCGAGCGACTGGCTCTTCGTCATCGTCGTCATGCTCGTCCTCCTCGCCCTGCTCGGCCTCTCCATCGCCCTGAGCCTCTACATCCTCAGTTGGCTCTTCGGCAAACTGACCTGACGGAAGGCAAAAGGCAAAAGTAAGAAGGCGCATGGCCTCTTCACTTTTGCCTTTTACCTTTTTCCTTTTGCCTTTTCTGTCTAGGCGGTCGTCTCTTTCGCGGCGGACGCGGCGAGGATGCGTTCGAGGGCGGGGCTAATCATGTTGAGGCCGCGCTCGCCGGCCGCGAAGCAGCGGAGTTTGCCCTCGGCGTCGAAGAGGTAGTAGGCGGGGACGAAGCCCTGTTCGTTCTTGAACGAGTCGCGCAGCGCGTGTTGGTTATCGACGGCGCACGGCTCTGTGATGTTGTAGGTCGTGACGGCGTCGCGCACGGCCTCGACGTCCGTGTCGGCCTCGTAGCGCGGCATGTGGACGGCGACGACGCGCAGCCCTTCGGCGGCGCGGCCGTCGCGCAACTCCTGAACGCGCGGCATGTTCTCCTTGCACGTCCCGCAACTCACCGACCAGAAATGGACGAGCGTCGCGTGCCCCCGCACCTCTTCCGAGGCGCGCGCGCCCGTCGCGTTGAACCACTCCGTCGCCCCTTCGAGCGAAGGCATCTCCGTCCCAATCCTCATCGGCATAACGAAATCCTCGATAGCGTTCAGCAGTCAGCGGTTAGCTTTCAGCTCAAGAAAAAAGCTGATTGCTGACCGCTGACCGCCGAGTGCTTCAGACCTTCAAAGTCTCCTGACCCGGACGCCACTCGGCCTGACAGAGTCCGCCGGTCTGGAGCGCCTGTATGACGCGGATGGTCTCCTCGGCCGAGCGCCCGACGTTGAGGTCGTGAATCACGGCGTAGCGCAGGACGCCCTCGGGGTCGATGACGAAGAGGCCGCGCAGCGCGACGCCCTTGTCCTCGATGAGCACGCCGTAGTCGCGCGAGACCTGCTTCGTGATGTCCGAGGCGAGCGGGTAGCGCAGACCCTCGACGCCGTTCTGCGCGCGCGGCGTGCGCAGCCACGCGCGGTGCGAGTGAACCGAGTCGGTCGAGACGCCGATGACCGACGCGCCGATGCCCTCGAAGTCGTCGAGGCGGTCGCTGAAGGCGGTCAGCTCGGTCGGGCAGACGAAGGTGAAGTCGAGCGGGTAGAACAGGAGCACGACCCACTGGCCTTGGTAGTCGGAGAGCTTGACGTTCTCGTTGAGCTTCTCGATGTTTTTGGTCGAAGGCATGTCGAAGTCCGGGGCGGGCTGCCCGACCTTCGCGCCTCTTCTGTCAATCGTCGTGGTGTCCATCTTTCCTCCGTGAAGTTTGTATTGCGTGTGTCGAAAAAAAATCGGCGGCCCTCACCCGTCACGAACCGGCGGCGGGCGGGCCCCCGTCTCACTTAACAGAACTCACCCCTGCCGGCCGCGACAGTCAGGGCAGACGCCCGTCAGCGTCAGGCTAATCGCCTCGGGCCGAAAGCGCGTGCGGCGCGCGGCGGCGCGCATGATGGCGGCCGTCTCCTTGAGGTCGAAGTCGACGAGGCGTCCGCACACGGTGCAGAGCGCGTGGTCGTGGCGTACGTCGACGCGGTCGAAGCGGCTCGCGCCGCCCGACCCGAAGCTGATTTCGCGCACGAGTCCCGAGTCCTTGAGGAACTTCAGGGAGTTGTAGACGGTGGCGAAACTGAGACGCGGCAACTCCCGACGCGCGGCCTCGTGAATCTCGACCGCCGTCAGGTGCTCGTCGCTGCGTTCGATGACGCCGAGCACGACCCGGCGTTGCCGGGTCAGCCCGCGCCCCGCCGCGCCACCCTGAATCCTGCTGCCTGCCATGTCCGGTTAAAAGGTGACTTTAGAATAATTCTAAATTCGAGTTTTGTCAACCGGGGAAGCCGGCCGCCCGTGCTTGACACGGCGCGGCGCGGCCGTTCATGCTCGCGCCAATGGAGAAAGACCCGGCCATCCGCATCACGCTCCTGCCGCGCGACACGAACCCGCAGGGGACGATCTTCGGCGGCATCATCCTCAGCTACATCGACATGGCCGGGGCGGTCGAGGCCCACCGCCACACGGGCGTCGAGCGTTTCGTGACGGTCGCCATGCGCGAGGTCGTCTTCCACGAGCCGGTCTTCGTCGGCGACCTCGTCAGCTTCTACGCCGAGACGGCGCGCGTCGGCACGACCTCGATTACCGTGCGCGTCCTCGTCGAAGCGCAACGCTACGGCGGCACGCGCGAGGAGCGCATCAAGGTGACGGAGGCCGAAGTCATCTACGTCGCCGTCGACGCCAACCGGCGCAAGATGAAGATTAACCGCGACGCGCCGAAGGCCGATTTGGCGTAGCACAGTCGCGCGTCGTAGAAGACGAGAAGCCCCCGCCGTGAGTCACAACTCACGGCGGGGGCTTCTAGTTTGCGTGCGTGCGGCGCGCGGGATGAGTTGGGATGCCGCGCGCGTTGAAGTACTACTCGGTCTTGCCGCCGGACTTCGTGCGCGCGATCCAAGCCTTGATGCGCTGTTCGAGCACGTCCATCGGGAGCGCGCCCGCGCCCAAGACCTCGTCGTGGAAGGCGCGGATGTCGAAGCGTTCGCCCAAGGCGGCGCGCGCCTCCTCGCGCAGGCGGATGATGGTTAGCTGGCCGATCTTGTAGGCCGTCGCCTGTCCGGGCCAAGCGATGTAGCGGTCGGTCTCGGCCTGTATCGTCGCCTCGCTCGAACTTGAGTTGTCGCGCATGTACTGCACGACCTGTTCGCGCGTCCACTTCTTGTAATGGATGCCCGTGTCGACGACCAGACGAATCGCGCGCCACTGCTCGTCTTCGAGGCGGCCGTAGTCGTTGTAGGGGTTACTGTAGAAGCCGACCTCTTTGCCGAGACGCTCGGAGTAGAGCGCCCAGCCTTCGACGAACGCGGTGTAGCCGGCCTGCTGGCGGAAGGGCGGGAGTTCCGGCAACTCCTGACCGATGGCGATTTGCATGTGGTGGCCGGGCACGCCCTCGTGGTAGGCGGTCGATTCGTTGGTGATGGTCAGTTGGTTCTCGTGGTCGTAGGTGTTGACGACGATCTGTCCGGGGCGCGCGCCGTCGGGCGTGCCCTGACGGTACTGCGCGCCCGACGCCTGCTTCTCGCGGAACGGCTCGACGGCGACGACCTCGACCTTCCCCTTAGGCAGACGGCCGAAGAGCTTCGGCAGTTGCGCGTACATCTGGTCGGTGTACTTGCGGTACTCGTCGAGAATCTGCTGGCGCGACTTCGGATGCACATCAGGGTTCTTCTTCAGAGACTCGTTGAAGCTCTTGAGGTCGCTGAAGCCGAACTTCTTCGCGATGGCGAGTTCCTCGGCCGCGATGCGTTTGACTTCCGAGAGGCCCAACTGGTGAATCTGCTCGGGCGTCATGTCGGTCGTCGTCATGTTGCGCACGGCGCGCTCGTAGCGGGCCGCGCCGTCGGGCAGAGACCAGACGCCGATGTCGGTGCGTCCTTTCGGCGCGTACTCGTCGCGGACGAAGGCGGTGAACTTGACGTAGGTCGGGAGCACTTGGTCGCGGACGGCGGCGATGACCGCGTCGCGCAGGCGCTTCTGGTCGGCCTCGGAGACGGCGGCCGGGAACTTCGCGACGGGCTGCGCGAACGGCGACTCCTCGGGCTTCTGTTTGGCGATGGTCTCCGACTGCTCGACCACCTGCGCGAGCAGAATCCGGGGCGGCATCAGGCCGTCGCGCATGCCGTTGCGCATTTGGATGACGGTCTGGTCGAAGAGGCGGGGCAGTTGCTTGAGGCGCGCGATGTAGTCTTCGTAGTCCTTGACGGTGTCGAACTGGAGCGAGGCCGGGAACTGCGGCGCGTCGATGTGGATGCCGCCGAACTGGCTGACGGGCATCTGCCAGCCCTTGAATCTGACGCCTTCGAGGCTTTGCCGAAGGTCGCGCACCATCAGGTCGCGGTTGAGTCTGTCCTGTTCGGGG
>DASUNL010000268.1:0-2848 GCA_036277175.1 Pyrinomonadaceae bacterium
CTGCTCGTCTGGGAACTCTACAAACAATGCGCCGGCGCTGGCGATGTGGTGTGGCTCGAAGGGACGGGACGCGAGACGCGCGACTATTTGCACGTCGATGACGCGGCGTCCGCGCTCGTCGCGTTGATGACGACGCACGCGGGCGGTGCGAAGTACGCGAATGAAGCGACGGGCGCGGATGAAGGAAACGCTGGCGGGCATGTGGTCGTCAACGTGGCGAGCGGGGTGGAGACGCGCGTCGAGGAGTTGGCGGGGATGGTGCGCGATCTGGTCGCGCCCGAGAAGGAGATACGCTGTCGCGGACTCGCACGCGCGGGCGACCCGCGACGCTGGCGCGCGGACGTTACGCGCCTTCGCGCGCTCGCGCCCACTTGGACGCCGCGCACGCTCTCGGAGTCTCTGGCCGCGTGCGTCGCCGCGTGGCGCGGTGAAGCCGTTTAGACGACTCTTCAGTCGGTTCGTTTAGAAAGTTCGTCACTGCGCTCGGTTAGACAGTTCGCCGGTTCGTTCGACGAGCGCGTCGAGGATGCGTTCGGCCGTGCGTCCGTCCCAGAGTGGAGGGATGCGTGGCGCGCGTGTCTCGTCGCGTCGTTCTTCGAGCGCCGCGAAGGCCGCGCCGACGATGCGCTCCGTGTCCGTGCCGACGAGACGGTTCGTGCCGAGCTCGATGGTGACGGGCCGCTCCGTGTTCTCGCGCAAGGTGAGACAAGGGATGCCGAGCGCGGTCGTCTCCTCCTGTATCCCGCCCGAATCGGTCAGGACGAGCGCCGCCCCGCTGTAGAGGCGTAGGAAGTCGAGATAGCCGAGCGGCTCAACGAGTCGCAGGTTCGGCGCGGCGGCGACGCGCGATGCGAGTCCGAACTCTTCGACTTGCCTTCGCGTGCGCGGGTGGACGGGGAAGACGACAGTGAGTCGTTCGCTGATTGATTCGAGCGCCGAGAGGATGCGCGTGAAGGCCGCGCGGTCGTCGACGTTCGACGGCCGATGTAGCGTGACGACGCCGTAAGGCTTATCCGCGACCCCCAACTCCTCGCGCACGCTCGACGCCGAGGCGCGTTCGAGGTGCTTGAGGAGCGAGTCAATCATCACGTTTCCGACGAAGCGAATTCTTTCGGCGGGCACGCCCTCGGCGAGCAGATTCCGGTCGGCGTCCTCGGAGGGCGTCAGCAGCAGGTCGGCGATTTGGTCGGTGAGAAGCCGGTTGACCTCTTCGGGCATCGTGCGGTCGCGGCTACGCAAGCCCGCCTCGACGTGTGCGACCGGCACGAGCAGCTTCGCGCAGACGAGCGCGCATGCCAGAGTCGAGTTCACGTCGCCGACGACGACGACCCAGTCGGGCCTCTCCTTCAACACGACCGGCTCGAACAGCTCCATCACGCGCGCCGTCTGCGCCGCGTGCGACCCGCTCCCGACTCCGAGATAAACATCAGGCCGGGGCAGCGCGAGGTCTTCAAAGAAGGCGTCCGACATCCGCGCGTCGTAGTGCTGACCCGTGTGGACGACGAGCGGCGCGAACTCCCGCGCGCGCCGCCTCATCGCCTCCACCACCGGCGCGACCTTCATAAAATTCGGCCGCGCCCCGACGACGTTGATGACTTTCAGCACTACTCGTAAGCCTTGCTGCGGTGTCTGACCGAGATGATTTCGACGAGCCGGCCGGCGTCGTCAACGGCGTAGATGATGCGGTAGTCGCCGACGCGCAAGCGCCAGCGATTCTGCGCGCCGACGAGCTTGCGACACCCGGCGGGCCGCGCGTCGTCGCGCAAATCCCTAATCTCACGTAGCGCGCGCGTCCTCACGGTCGCGTCCAGCCCCCTTATCTCTTTCTGCGCTGAGCGGCTGACGACGACCGTGTAGGCGGGGCTACTCATTCAGCAGACCTTCGGCGCGTAGCTCTTCCTCGAAGTCTTCGAGCCTCACAGTCGGCTCGCCTGCGCGCTCGTCGGCGACCATGTTGTCGTAGATGTCTTCCCAGAGCTCGCCCCACTCCGCGAGGTCGAGTTGGACGGCGATTCTGCGCCCCTCCGTGTCGGTGACGAACTGCACACCCTTGACGGCCATTGTCTCTTCGCCCCCTTTCGGCTACAGCCTGATTATACGCGCGCAGGAGGTGCGGCGCAGGTCGCTTTTGAGGGCGTTGCGGGTGTCGATGATGAGGCGCGATAGCTCGCAGACGCGCGGGTAGTCGATGTCGGAGTGGTCGGTGACGATGACGACGCAGTCCGAGGCGCGCAGCTCTTCTTCCGTGAGCGCGACCGAACACAAGGGCTCGCCCGAGCCGTCACTGTGCGAGTCGTCGAAGCGCACTTCGGGGATGAAGGGGTCGTGGTAGCGCACGTCCGCGCCCTTCGCGCGGAGGCGGTCGATGATGGAGAGCGCGGGGCTCTCGCGCACGTCGTTGATGTCCTTCTTGTAGGCCACGCCCAAGAGCAGCACGCGCGCGCCCTTCAGAGACTTCTCGGCGTCGTTCAGCCCGTCCCAGACGAGGCGGACGACGTGCTCCGGCATCCCCGAATTGACCTCCTCGGCCAGCCCGATGAAGCGCGAGTCGAAGCCGTGCTGCCGGGCCTTCCACGAAAGATAATGCGGGTCTAAGGGGATGCAGTGGCCGCCGATGCCGGGGCCGGGGTAGAAGGGCATGAAGCCGAAGGGCTTGGTGGCGGCTGCGCGGATCACCTCCCACACGTCGAGGCCCTGGGTCGCGCAAAGGGTCGCCAGCTCGGTCACCAGCGCGATGTTCACCATCCGGAAGGTGTTCTCGAGCAGCTTGGCCATCTCGGCGGCCCGGCAGGACGAGAGCTCCTCGACGTCGTCGACCACCTTTCGGTAGAAGGCTGCGGCGAGCAAC
>DASUNL010000269.1:0-4097 GCA_036277175.1 Pyrinomonadaceae bacterium
TCTTCGTCGTCAAGGTGGCCGACGACGGGACGGCGAACGGCACGGCCTACGTCGTCTACTCGGACGGCCAAAACATCTACCTCCGCCACTCGACCGACAAGGGCGCGACGTGGAGTCCGCGCGTGCGCGTGAGCGACGGCACGGAGACGCGAACGGCCCTCATGCCTTGGATTGAGACCGGCCCGGAATTCGGCTCGGTCGGCGTCGTCTGGTACGGCACCGACTCGGCGACGAACAACAACACGGCGCGCTGGAAGGTCTTCTTCGCGCAGAGCTTCAACGCGACCGAAGCCAACCCGGTCTTCCGTCAGGTCGCCGCCAGCGACCACGTCATCCACGCCAGCAACATCAGCCTCGGCGGCCTCTGCGTCTCTCCCGTCACGGGCGAGTGCCAGAACCGAAACTTGATTGACTACTTCCAAATCTCCTTCGACCCCGGCGGCTCGGCCGTCATCGCTTACACCGACGACCACAACGACTTCGACGGCCACACCTACGTCACACGTCAGGCCACGGGGCCGAGCATCAAGGGCAAGGTTAACGTCCCCGCGCCCGGCCCCGCGCCCGCGCCCGTGCCGACGCCCGCCGACGGCGCGCAGGTCACAGACTTCCTGCACGACGTGACGACGGGTCTGCTCGGCGAAGTGCCGAGCGACGACCCGTTCGACGCGCTCTCCGTTAAGTACTCGTGCGAGACGAACGCGAGCGGACAGCCCGTCATCGTCGCGACGATGAAAGTTTCCGACCTCTCGGTCGTCCCGCCGGCCGGCAACTGGCGTATGCACTTCACGGCCAACGCGCCGGGCGCTGGTATCAGTCCCGTCGGCGACTACAGCTTCGCCATCTCCGACGCGGGCGACCAGTTCTACGTGCGCGCCAACACCGACGCGAGCCTCGCAGGGACTTTCACCTTCGGCACGGCCGTGCGCAACTCCGACGGCTCGATTACTTACACCGAGCGCGGCGCGGCCGACTGCGGCCAGATTAACGCGGCTGCGGACACCATCACCGTCAAAGTCTCCGTCAGCAAGTTGAACCCATTCGCGACGAAGGGGGCGATTACGAACGGCTCGGTGCTCGCGGGCCTGCGCGGCTCGACCTTCACCTCGGGCGACTCGCGCGGCAAACGCGACACGACGCGCGGCGGGACGGAGTTCACCGTCGGCAGCTGCTCGTCGACGCTCGCCTGCGGCGCGGCGACACCCACGCCGACGCCGACACCCGGCCCGACGCCAACCCCGACGCCAACTCCGACGCCGGGTCCAACGCCGACGCCTTCACCGATTCCGCCGACGCCCACGCCGACCCCTGTGCAGACCGTCGTGCAGTTTAGCGCCGACGTCTACCCGGTGACGGAAGGATGCGTGGCTCGCATCATCACCGTCCAGCGCACGGGGCCGACCGGCGCGACTACGACCGTCAAATACGTCGCTCAGAATCAGACCGCCGGGCAGCGCGGCGACTTCACCTTCGCGACCGGCGTCCTGACCTTCGCCCCCGGCGAGACGAGCAAACAGTTCGTCGTCCTCATCTCCGACGACGGCTACGCCGAAGCGGCGGAGACGGCGCGCCTCGTCCTGAGCAACCCGACCAACGGCACGCTCGGCGTGCGCTCGTCGGCCCTGCTACGCTTCAGCGATAACGAGACGGCCGACCGCGCGAGTAATCTCATCGAGGAGACGGCCGCCTTCGTCTGCCAGCACTACCACGACTTCCTCAACCGGCAGTCGGACGCGGCGGGACAAGAGTTCTGGGAGAACCAGATTGACGGGTGTGGGACTGACGAGGGTTGCCGCGCAGACCGGCGCATCAACGTCTCGGCCGCCTTCTTCCTCTCCGTCGAATTCCAGAACACCGGCTACTTCGTCTTCCGCCACTACCGCGCCTCGTTCCTCAACTCGGGCCAGCGGCCTCGGGGCTTGCCGCGTTACGGAGAATTCCTGCGCGACACGCAGGAGATACAACGCGGCATCATCGTCGGGCAAGGCAACTGGCAGGCGCAAATCGAGCAGGGCAAGCAGACCTTTTCGCTCCGCTGGGTGCAGCGCGCCGACTTCCTCGCCGACTACCCGGAGAGCATGTCGCGCGACCAGTACATAGACAAGCTGTTCGCCACTTCGGGCGTCACGCCGACCACGCAGGAGCGCAATGCCGCGCGCACGGCCTACGACTCTGGCGCGTCGGTTCAGGAGAAGCGCGCGCGCGGTCTGCGCTCGGTCGTCGAGAGCCGTTCGGTCTACAACGCGCAGTACAACCCGGCCTTCGTCCTGATGCAGTACTTCGGCTATCTCAGGCGCAACCCGAACGACGCGCCCGACGGCAACTTCGTCGGCTACGACTTCTGGCTGAAGAAGCTCAACGACTTCAGCCAGCCCGGCGAGGACGTGACCGACGAGACGGTCGCCTTGGGCCGCGTGCGTCGCGCAGAGATGGTCAAGGCCTTCATCACGTCGGGCGAGTACCTGCGTCGCTTCGGCCTCGCCGGCCCGCCCGACGACCGGGGCAACGACCCGAACCCGACGCCCGTCGCCCAACTGCGCGGACTCGAAGACTGGTTTAACGAACGCGGAAACCCAGTTCTAGCCTTCCTCGAACACGCGCTCGGCCGCGCGCCTTCGGGCGTCTGACCGAGCCACAGCGCGGAGGAGGCCCGGCCGTCAACGTCAAATGACGGCCGGGCCTCCGTGCGTTAAACCGCCTTCTGACAGCAGTAAGCTTGACTCACTTCAAGTTTCAGTTTGACAACCGCCGCGCTCCAACATATAGTGTGCCTCTCCGCGTGGCGCTCTAGGGACTGTGCTTCCCGCGCCCGTCCGGCCCGAACCGAGAGACCCACACCGAACGGAAATCGAAGAGCGAATGTTCACACTCCAACGACTGGAAATCTCAGGCTTCAAGTCCTTCGCCGACTACACCGACCTCGTCTTCACGGGGAGCGGCATCACCGGCGTCGTCGGCCCGAACGGCTGCGGGAAGTCGAACGTCGCCGACGCCATCGCGTGGGTGCTCGGCGAGCAGAGGGTCAAGCAACTGCGCGGCGCGGAGATGAAGGACGTCATCTTCCAAGGCTCGCGAAACCGCCTGCCTTCGGGGATGGCCGAAGTCGTCCTCCACCTCGTCCGCGACGAGACGGTCGAAGACGAGGACGAGCGCGACGTCGACGACATCGACTCGGCGCTTCAGGAGATAGACGACCAGACCGAGGCCGTCGAGGAGAAACTCGCGCCCGAACTCGCCGCCGAAAGCGCGACCGACGCCGCGCCCGTCGAACATGCGAGCAACGCTGACTTGAGTCAGCCCGTCTCCCAAGATTCAACTCAGCCCGCTTCTCAAGATTCCTCTCAGCGCGACTCTCAAGAAGCACTCGTCGTCGCGGGCGACGTGACGGACGGCGACGCCGCGTCGGTCGCAGTCGAGGCGCAGACGCCCGACGCGACCCCGGCCCGTGTCAAACACAAACGCCACTGGCGTCCGCGACGCATGGCGCTCGACTTCGCGCCGGGCGAAACCGTCACCGTCACGCGCCGACTCTACCGCTCGGGCGAGAGCGAGTACCTTCTCAACGGCCGCGTCTGCCGCCTGCGCGACATCCAAGACCTCTTCTCCGGCACGGGCCTCTCCGGCGCGCACTACGCCATCATCGAGCAGGGACGCATCGGCCAAATCCTTTCGGCCAAGCCGATGGATCGCCGCACGCTCATCGAAGAGGCCGCCGGCATCACGAAGTTCCGCGTCCGCCAGCGCGCCGCCGAGGCGCGTCTCGACGGCGCGCGACAGAACCTCAGCCGCGTCTCCGACATCATCTCGGAGATTGACCGCCAAGTTAACTCCCTGCGCCGTCAGGCGGCGAAGGCCCGCCGCTACCATCAACTGCGCGAAGACCTGCGCGAGCTTCTGCGCCGCGTCTACGTCGCCGACGAGCGTGCGCTGACGGAGCTACTCGAAACCTTGCGCGCGCAACTCTCTTCGGCCGCCGACCAAGTCGCGGAGCTTTCGTCGCGCCTCGAAACGCGCGAAGAAGAGTCGCGGCGCGCGACCGCGGAGGCGCGCGCGCGCGAGGACGAGTTGGCCGAGGCGCGCGCGGCCGTCGCCGAGTC
>DASUNL010000270.1:0-15053 GCA_036277175.1 Pyrinomonadaceae bacterium
GTTTAGGACGAGCGCGGAGGCCATGTCCCAGTAGGTCGAGACCATGCGGTAGTAGCCGCTGTGCTCGCTGGAGAGCACGGTGAGGATGTCCTGCGCGCTCTCGGGGTTGAAGGCGATGAACCAGTTGCGCGCCTTGCGCATCGTCTCGTCGCGCCGCAGCTCGTAGAGTTTGAGAATCAGCTCGGCGCTCTTCTGCTTGTCGCTCATGTCGCTTCTCTCCGGTAGGGGATTGCCCGCGAGTTAAATGGGCTTTGGTTGACGTGCGGACGGGCGAGGGAAGTTATCGAAGGCGAAGGGAAAAAGGTAAAAGGCAAAAGTTAGAGAGCCGCATTGCTCTTTCACTTTTTCCTTTTGCCTTCTCCCCTTCGCCTTCCTTAGTCGGCCATCGAGGGCTGCGAGGGCGGCTGGTCGGCCGTCCAGACAGGAGGCTGGTCGCCGGCCTCGGCGTCGGTCGCGCCGGCGTCCGTCGGGCAGGTGTCGAGCAGCGCGAGCGTGAGCACCTCGTCAATCGTCTCGACGAGCTGAATGTCCATCGCCGCGCGCACCTCCTCGGGCACCTCCTGCAAGTCCTTCTCGTTCTCCTTCGGGACGAGGACGGTCGTGATGCCGAAGCGGTGCGCCGCGAGCAGCTTCTCCTTGATGCCGCCCACGGGCAAAACGCGCCCGCGCAAAGTTATCTCGCCCGTCATCGCCACGTCGTTGCGGACGGGGACGCGCGCCAAGGCCGACGCCATCGCCGTCGCGAGCGTCACGCCCGCTGATGGGCCGTCCTTCGGAATCGCGCCCTCGGGGATGTGTATGTGGAGGTCGCGTTTGCGGACGAACTCAAGGCTCATCCCCAGACGTTCGGCGCGCGACTTGACGCAGGTCAAGGCGGCCTGCGCCGACTCCTGCATCACCTCGCCGAGCTTGCCCGTCAAGGTCACGCCGCCGCGACCGTTCGTCAGCGTCGCCTCTATCTGCAAGACCTCGCCGCCCACTTCAGTCCAAGCGAGTCCGACCGCGAGTCCGACTTCGCTCGCCGAAGCGGCCGACTGCTGCCGGAACTTAATCGGCCCGAGCATCTCGCGCACGCGCTCTGCCGTGACTATTTCCTTGAAGCCCTCGCCCGCGCTCTCGGCGACGAACTTGCGCGCAATCTTGCGGCAGCACGAGCCGATTTCGCGCTCCAAGTTTCGGACGCCCGCCTCGCGCGTGTAGGAGCGGACGATTTCAAGTAGCCCCTCGTCGGTGAACTCGACCTGCTCGGCCTTGAGTCCACTTCCTTCGGCCTGCTTGACGACGAGGTGTCGCTTGGCAATCTCCAACTTCTCGCGCTCGGTGTAGCCCGAGAGGCGCAAAATCTCCAAGCGGTCTTGGAGCGGCGGCGGAATCGTGTGGAGCACGTTGGCCGTCGCGATGAAGAAGACTTTGGAGAGGTCGTACTCGACGTCGAGGTAGTGATCCTGAAACGTGTTGTTCTGCTCCGGGTCTAAGACTTCGAGGAGCGCGGCCGACGGGTCGCCGCGAAAGTCCGCGCCGAGCTTGTCGACTTCGTCCAAAAGGATGCACGGGTTGACCGTCCCGGCCTTCTTCATCATCTGGATGATTTGGCCGGGGAGCGCGCCGATGTATGTGCGCCGGTGGCCGCGTACCTCGGCCTCGTCGCGGACGCCGCCCAAGCTGAGACGCACGAACTTTCTTCCGGTCGCGCGCGCGATTGACTTGCCCAAAGAAGTCTTGCCGACGCCCGGCGGGCCGACGAAGCAGAGGATGCTGCCCTTCGGGTTCTTGACGAGTTGGCGGACGGCCAAGTGTTCGAGGATGCGCTCCTTGATTTTCTCAAGCCCGTAGTGGTCTTCGTTTAAGACCTCCTCGGCCTTCGAGATGTCGCGAATCTCTTTCGACTTCTGCTTCCAAGGCACGCTCAATAGCCAGTCGATGTAGGTGCGCGAGACCGTCCCTTCGGCCGACATCGGCGGCATCGCTTCGAGGCGGTGAAGCTCCTGCATGGCCTTCTCCTTCGCCTCTTCGGTCATGCCCGCCTCTTCGATGCGCTTGCGCAAATCCTCAAGCTCGGCCTTCTCGTCCTTGCGCCCGAGTTCCTTGTGAATCGCCTTTATCTGCTCGTTTAAGTAGTACTCCTTCTGCGCTTTCTCCATCTGCCGCTTGACGCGCGCCTGAATCGTGCGGTCGAGTTGGCGTTTGTCGACTTCTACTTCGAGCAGCTCGACGATGCGTTGGAGTCGGCCGTGCGTGGAGAAGATTTCGAGAAGTCCCTGCTTGTCCTCGACCGAGATTTTCAGTTGCGAGGCGAGGGCGTCGGCGAGGTGCGAGGGGTCTTGGTTGCGCAAGGCCGTCTGCAAGGCGTCGGTCTGCGCTTCGGGCGCGAGGCGGACGTGCTGCTCGACGAGCTGGTTGATGCGGCCCGTCAGCGCCTCGACGCGCGGGCCTGTTTCGGCCGCGACGGGCGCGCGCCGGACGGTCGCCGTGAACGCGCCGTTGTTGTTCTCGACGCGAATAGTCGTGGCGCGCTCGCGCCCCTCGACGACCACCTTCGTCTGCCCGTTCTCCTGCCGCTGCGCCTGAAGGATGCGCGCGATGGTGCCGACGCCGTAAATCTGCGAGGGCAGCGGCTCGTCGACAGACGCATCGTGCTGCGTGGCGAGGAAGATGGTGCGGTCGGTGGCGAGCGCCTCTTCGAGCGCGCGCACCGAGCCGGGCCGCCCGATTTTGAAGGCGACCTTGGTGAAGGGGAAGATGACAACGTCGCGAATCGGAACCATCGGCAGGCGCGCGATGTCCGGCGGGGTGCGGTCAGAATATTCTTCCATAGACGAAATCCGGAAAACCTCTTGACGGAAGTGAGCGCATGGTACAAAGGGCGAGCCTCCGAAAAACTCGCTCGCCCCGTCCTTTAGACACCAATGATTTTAGACTATTTCGGCCCGCCCCGCCACCGCCGCCCCGAAAAAAAGGCGCGAGGGCGGATGGTCGCGAGTCGGCACGCGCGGCTCGTCAACTCTTACGTCCGAGGCGCGCGGCGACGCGCTTAAAATCCTCGGCGTCGCGCAGGGAGTCGAACGCCTTGTCGTTAGCCAGACGGTCGGCGTCGGAGAAGCCCTTCTCGACGGCGCGCGTGAGCGTCTCGACGGCCTTCTTCTTCTGCCGGTTGGCGGCGTAGGCCGAAGCCAGCTCGAAGAGGACGTGAGCGTTGTCGGGGGCAAGCTCCGCCGCGTTCTCCATTTGGAAGACCGCCTCGGCGTCCTTCCCTGAGCGCCGCAACGCTTCGGCCCCTTCGTAGAACTGCGCGAACGCCCCGCCGAGTGAGCGGCGCGCGACCCTGCGCTCGCCCGTGTCGCGCTCGCCGGCGGCCTGCTTTCTTAACTCCGAGACGAGGCCGCGAAAACTCGCGGCGGCGTTGACGGCGGCGTTGCCTTCTTCATCGAGGTTGGCGGGCGCGCGCCGCGCCTGCGCAAGACCGAGTATGCGTCGCGTGAACTGCTCCTGCCGCTTCATCTCGTCGCGCACGTCTTCGCGCCCGCGCCGCGCCTCCTTCGTCTCAACGAGACGCGCCACACTCTGTTCGGCCTCGCCGACACTACGCAAGCCCGCGAAGGTCTCCGCGAGCGAGCGATAACGCCTGAGCGCAGCGTAGAGGTCGCGCGCACTTTCGGCCTCGCGTGCGCGCGCGAGTTCCTTAGTCCACAGCTCTTCGATGACGGCCTCGTCCTTCGCGCGCGCGCCCGCGCGCATTGCTTGCAACTCCATCCAAGCGACCGACTCCTCGCACACTTCGGGCGTCGCCCACTGGTGCGTGCCGTCGAATGAGACGACGCGACGCGACGCGCCGAGCTTCGAGAGCGTTTCGTCGAGTGCGAAGAGCTCCGGGTAGTTGTAGTCGTCGCGCCCGACCGCGCCGAAGAAGGCGAAGGGCGGCGTGGACGAAAGCTCAGCGCGTGGGCTGAAGCCTGCGCCGTGCGCGACGACGCCCGCCATGCAGCGGTCGCACAAAAGCGCGAGCGAGGTGGCGAGTCGCGCGCCGCCCGAAAAGCCCGTCGCGTAGTGTCGGCGCTCGTCAATCGAGAAGCGCGCGTGCGTGTCGTCCCACATCACTTTCGCCGCGTCGACGGACGGCTGCATCGGGCCGTTGCGCGAGTTGTTCGAGCCGACGACTATCCACCCGAAGCGTTCGGCCGCCGCCTTGTAACGCTCGACCGGCACGCTCCCGCGCGCGACGGGGTCGAAGGCGTAGAGTATCGGCCACTTCTTCGCGGGCGTGTAGGAGGACGGAAGATAGAGCGCGTAACTGTGCGCGGGGTCGGACGCGGCGACGACGCGCGCGACGACCGCACCTTTAGGCAACTCCTCGGCGCGCGCCTGTGCGACGGCGACGAAGACGAGCGCGGCAGTTAACAGAATTTTGGAAGAGAGTCTAATCAAGAGTATCTAATCATCCTGCGCAAACGCGCGGCGAGACTTGGTTCGTGCCTTGAAGCTTGAGAGGCTTTCTAACGGTCGGATGGTTGGACGCGGCGGGAAAATTTTCACGCCGGGGCGTCCTTTGTTTGTCAGTACCGCCTGCCGCATGCGAAAAGGGTTTCTCGTCGGATGTCTGACGAGAAACCCTTTTCGCGAGTTCAGTGTGAGCGTGCTTCAGGCGGCTTCGTCAACGCCCGTGAGGGATTCGCCCGGAAGCGCGCGGCGGCGCTCGACCATCTCCGAGGTGATGACGAACTCCTTGACGCGCTTCTGCGAGGGCAGGGTGTACATCGCGTCGAGCAGAAGCTCCTCCATAATCATCATCAGGCCGCGCGCGCCCACCTTGCGCTCGACCGCCTGACGCGCAATCGCGCGCAAAGCGTCCTCCGTGAAACGCAGCTTGACGTTGTCGTACTCGAACTTCTTCTGGTACTGCTTGACGAGCGCGTTCTTCGGCTCGGTCAGTATCCTGATGAGCGCCGATTCGTCGAGCTCGTGCAGGACGCCAAGGACGGGGAGGCGGCCGACGAACTCGGGGATGAGTCCGTACTTGATGAGGTCTTCGGGCTGCGCGGACGAAAGCGCCTCCGCGTGCCGCGCCGACCCCGACTTGACCTCGGCCTGAAAGCCCATCGACTTGTTGCGCAGACGACGCTCGATGACTTTTTCGAGTCCGACGAACGCGCCGCCGCAGATGAAGAGGATGTTCGTCGTGTCGACGGGGAAGAACTCTTGGTGTGGGTGCTTGCGCCCGCCCTGCGGCGGGACGTTGGCGACCGTGCCTTCGAGAATCTTCAGGAGCGCCTGCTGGACGCCCTCGCCCGACACGTCGCGCGTAATCGAAGGGTTCTCGTCCTTGCGGCAAATCTTGTCGACCTCGTCGATGTAGATGATGCCCTGCTGCGCGCGCTCGACGTCGCCGTTCGCGGCCTGCAACAGTTTCAGGATGATGTTCTCGACGTCCTCGCCGACGTAGCCCGCCTCGGTCAGCGTCGTCGCGTCGACGATGGTGAAGGGGACTGAGAGCATGCGCGCGAGCGTCTGCGCCATCAGGGTCTTCCCCGTCCCGGTCGGGCCGATGAGGAGGATGTTCGACTTCTGTATCTCGACGTCGGCGCGCCGTCGCGCCATCTCGATGCGCTTGTAGTGCTGGTAGACGGCGACGGCGAGGCGCTTCTTCGTGTCCTCCTGCCCGATGACGTACTCGTCGAGGAAGGTCTTAATCTCGTTGGGCTTGGGGAGCGGCGGGCGGGAGGCGACCGACTCGGCCTGCTGGTCGTCGGTGATGATCTCGTTGCAGATGTCAATGCACTCGTTGCAGATGTAGACCGTCGGGCCTGCGATGAGCTTCTTGACTTCGTTCTGCGACTTGCCGCAGAAGGAGCAACGCAACGTGTCGTCGGTTCGGCGTACCATAGATTCGAGGGAACTCCGTCGGGTTCCGAGACCTTTCGGTTTCAGTGTACGACAAAAAGCGCGGGCCGTATCTTACACGAAACGCGCGTCGGGGGGTGAACTAAACTTTTCTAAAGAACACGCGGGCGCTTCTCGCCCGAACCGTGAGAGGGGCTATTCGCGGTGCGCGATGACTTCGTCGATGAGGCCGTACTCTTTGGCCTGCATGGCCGACATGATGCGGTCGCGCTCAACGTCGCGCTCGATGATGTCGTAGGGCTGGCCCGTGTGCTTGGCGAGGATGTTCGAGGTCAGTTCGCGCATGCGGATGATCTCCTCGGCCATGATGCGGATGTCCGTGGCCTGACCCTGCGCGCCGCCCGACGGCTGATGGATGAGGATGCGCGAGTTCGGCAGCGCGAACCGCTTGCCGTGCGCGCCGGCCGCGAGCAGCAGAGCCGCCATCGAGGCGCACTGGCCGACGCAGATGGTCGTCACGTCGGGGCGGATGAACTGCATCGTGTCGTAGACGGCCATCCCGGCGGTAATCGACCCGCCGGGCGAGTTGATGTAGAGGTTGATGTCCTTTTCGGGGTCTTCGGCTTCGAGGAAGAGGAGCTGCGCGACGATGAGGTTGGCGATCTGGTCGTCAATCGGCGTGCCGATGAAGATGATGTTGTCTTTGAGCAGGCGCGAGTAAATGTCGAAGGCGCGCTCGCCGCGCGACGTTTGCTCGACGACCATGGGGACTAAAGCCATACCTTGTAACTCCGACTCCTTTGCAGGCCCAACGTTACTCAATCAACCCTGTTCTTCGCCCGCGCCGCGCGCTTCTTCCGAAGGCGTTTCGGCTTCCGCCGTCTCCGTTTCAACACTCCGCGACGGCGGCTCTTGCTCGCGCCATTCTTCTTCGCTGACGGCCGCGTTTTCAACGATTAGGTCGAGCGCCTTGCGGTTGCGCAACCCTTCGGCGATGCTACGTTCGCCCCCCTGCTTTGTCAAGGCGGCCCGCACCTGCTCTACCGACTGGCGGTTCGCCTCCGCCAGAGCCTTCAACTCGGCGTCAACTTCCTCGTCCGTGACCTCAATCTGTTCGGCGTCGGCGATGCGTTCGAGGAGGAGCGAGGCGCGCAGGTCGTCGGCCGCGCGCTCGCGCGCCGTGGCGCGCATCCCCTCCCAGTCAAGCTCCTGCGCGCGCGGGTCGATGCCGTGGCGCATCATGTCGGTGACGGCGGAGCGCAACATCTGGTCGGCCCGATGGTCGGCGAGCGACTCGGGCACCTCGAAGCGGTGCGACTCGATTAAGCGGCGTATCAACTCGTCGCGCAGACGGCCCTCGGACTCGTACTTCGAGCGCGCCGTCAAGTTCTCGCGCACGCGCCCGCGCAAGGACTCGACCGACTCGATCTCCTCGCCGAGCGAGCGCGCCCACTCGTCGTCAAAGTCGGGCAGAGTTTTGCGGCGGACGCTCGTGACGGTCGCCGTGTACTCGACCTCTTTGCCGGCCAAGCCCTGCGCGGTGAAGTCTTCGGGGTAGTTGACGGTGAAGGTGCGCTCGTCGCCCTCGCGCGCGCCCGCGAGGTGCTCGGTGAACTCGGGCTGCACGCCCTCGCCGCCGATGACGACGTCGACGTCCTTGACGTCGATGTCCTCGGCCTCGGGGGGATTCAAAATCTTCCCGTGGAAGTCGGCCGTCACGGTGTCGCCCTCCGCCGCGCCGCGGCCTTCGACCGGCAGGAGCGCGGCCGAGTTCTCGCGCAGGTCGCGAATCACGTCCTCAACCATCTCGTCGGTGACGGGGCGCGTGCGGCGCGCGGCCGAGAGGCCGCGATACTGTCCGAGCTCGACTTCGGGCAAGACCTCGAAGTGCGCGTGGAGCGAAAGCGGCTCTTGGCCGAGACGTTCGAGGCGCTCCGTGTCGAGATGCACGTCGGGCTGGCCGATGACGTTGAGGCCGCTCTCGGAGAGCGCGCGGTTGACGGCGTCGGGGACGAGCTTTTGCAGCACCTCGCCGCGAATCTCGTTCTTGAAGCGCGTGCGGATGACGCTCACGGGCGCGTGCCCCTTGCGGAAGCCGGGCACGCTCACCTGCCGCGCGTAAGTCTCGCTCACGCGGTCATACTCGGCGCGCACCTCCGCCGCGTCAATCTCAATCTTCAGCTCCTTCTTCGTCTCCGACACGTCAACGATTTCGGTCTTCATAAACTAAAAAGCCCACTGTTCAGGCGCGTAGGCGAGACTGAAACGGCGGGCGTCCCTTCCTAAAAATTATTCGACGGCCTCTTGCGACATCTTCAAGCTTCGTGATGCGAAAGGGGGGACTCGAACCCCCACCCCTCTCGGGACATGATCCTAAGTCATGCGCGTCTACCGGTTCCGCCACTTTCGCAGGGCACATTCGAGAGCGTTGAGATTAAAAGATTGATGGGCGAAAGTCTAGCAAGGGCGTTTGGCGCGTGGAGGGGTTGGCGGGCGCGAGGAAAAGGCTTTGTCGGAAACAACGGGGCGTTGTAAAGTAAGCGCCCGTCGGCGTTAGTCCTTTCTGGCGCGGTGGCAGACTCCGGTGACTAAAGACGCGGAAGCAGGCATAATGTAGCGAAGGGGTGAAGGCGTTCGGATGAAAGAAACCTTCATCCCTTTCGTTCTTGGGGCGGGCGAGTCGGTATCGCCTGCGGCGGTACAGACGTCAGTTCTTCGTCGATGAGATACGCGGCCATACTAACTTTCTTGCTCGCGCTTCAGGTCTGCGCGCCCGAGGCGCAGAACAGCCAGAAGTCGAAGGACGCGGGCAAGGCGGCGGCGGCCGAGCGCGCCGCGCCGCGCCGCGTCGTCTGCATCGACCCCGGCCACCCGTCGGAAGTTTCGAGCGGGCGCGTCGAGCAGAACGGGACGAACGAGACGCTCGTCGCGTGGTCGGTCGCTTTGAAGCTCCAGAAGGCGCTCGAAGAGCGCGGCTACGAAGTGGTGTTGACGAAGTCGGCCGAGGGCGAGTTGGTCAGAAACAAAGACCGCGCGCTCGTCGCCAACCGCGCCGACGCCGACTTGATGGTGCGCCTCCACTGCGACGCGAGCATCGAGAGCGGCTACGCCATCTACTACCCCGACCGCGAGGGCCGGGCGCGCGACGGGACGCGCGGCCCCGCGCCGCACGTCATCGAGGCGAGCCGCCGCGCGGCCGAATCCATTCACGCCGGGATGCGCGCGGGACTCGGCGACGCGCTCAACGACAACGGCGTGCGCACCGACTACCAGACCAAGGTCGGGCGCGATCAGGGCGGCGCGCTGACCGGCTCGATTTTTTCCGACGTGCCGGTCGTGACCATCGAGATGGTCGTCCTCAGCGACCCCGACGACGCCGCCTTCATCAAGGCCGAAGAGGGCCAACAGCGCATGGCCTCCTCAATCGCCGACGGCATCACGCGCTTCTTTAAAGACGATTCGCCGCAGGCACACCCTCGACGTAAACGTTAGAGCGCGGACGCCGCCCCCTTCGGCCCACCCACCGGGCGGCGCGCCGCGTAGTCGGAGGTAAAGATGACGAACGAGGAGATGCAGAACACAGTCCAGTTCATACTCGAACAACAGGCGCAGTTGACCGTGAATCTCGACAAGGTCGCGGAGAAGCTCGACAGTGTGGCAGAGAAGGTTGACCGTCTAGCGGAAGCACATCTCAGGTCGGAAGAACGCATTTCGAGGCTCGAACAGGCGTCTTTACTGCTCGTCGAGTTTTCGAGGGGCGTGGACGAACGTCAGGACACCTTGACCGCGCAGCTCGCGGAAACCGATAAGCGTTTGAATTCGTTGATTAACACCGTCGAGCGTTATATCAGCCGGAACGGTCAATAGCCGACGGCTGAAGCAGCCTCGCCGTAAACAGTAGACCGAGGACGCCGCGAAAGGAGCGTTCCCGTAAGTATGACGAAACACCCCCTCAGAAGTTTGTTAACCGCGCTCGCGCTCGTCGTCGCGTTTCAGGCGGCGGCGTTCGGGGCCGAGGAGTCGGAGTTCACGAAGAAGTGGGAGGCCGTCGATTTCGCCAAACAGCAGCTCACGCGCGAGGAGTTGAAGGGCGTGCCGCTCGACGAGTTGAAACTCCTGCGCGGCATCGTCTTCGGCCGTCACGGCCGCGTCTTCAAGGACTGGGAGATTAAGTATTATTTGGGCGAGCGGCCGTGGTACAAGCCGAACCCGAACTTCCAGAACTCGATGCTCGGCGACACGGAGCGGCGCAACCTCGACCTCATACGCGAGCTTGAAGCCTTGGCGCACGAGAAGATTGAGCCGGGCGATTTGCGTTGGTGGCAGGCGCGCCCGATTAAGGACGAGCACCTGGGCGAGTACACGGCCGCCGAGTGGCGCGTCCTGCGCGCCGAGGTCGAGGCCGTCCACGGCCGACGCTTCGACGACCAGCCGTGGCTCCAAAACTATTTCGAGGAACGCTACTGGTATCGGGCCGACCCGGCCTATGACCCGCGCAAGCTCACCGACACGGAGCGGCGCAACATGGCGACGATCGACGCGGCGCACAATAAGCAGCGCAAGACGGCGCTCTCGCCCGGCGACATGGAGCACTTCCAGAAGACGCTTCTGACGCCGGAGATGCTCAAGGGTCTCAACCTCCACGAGCTGCGACTTTTGCGCAACGAGGTCTACGCGCGGCGCGGACGGCAGTTCCGCACCGAGTGGCTGGCGCAGTGGTTCTACACGCAGCCTTGGTACGAGCCGACGCCGGAGTTCGCGGAGGTCGAGCTCTCGGAGGTCGAGCGCAAAAACGTCGAGCTAATCGTCAGTTACGAGAACCGTCTGCACGAGGAGCTGAGCACGAAGCCGGTCACGGAGTCTCTGCTCGAAGGGATGTTTCTCGAAGACGCGCGCAAGCTCCGGCAGGAGATTTACGCGCGGCGCGGCCGCGTCTTCCGCGACCGATGGCTTCAGAAATACTTCGAGAGCTTCGCGTGGTACAAGCCCGACCCGCGCTTCCGCGAGACTGCCTTGACGGCCGTCGAGAAGAAGAACGTCGAGACGATTCTCACCTACGAGAAGAAAGCGACGAGCGTGGCCGACGCCGTCGAAGGTTGATAAGGCCAACTTGAGTCCCGCGTGACGGGACACACAAAGAAGAAGCGGTCAGCACACAGCAGTCAGCGGTCAGCCGAACGTAAAAGCTGACCGCTGAAAGCCGGTCGCCGAGTGTTTTAATAGCAAAGATGATTTGCCCGCACTGCCAGAGCTTCGTCAAGGACGGGTTGCAGTTCTGCACGAACTGCGGCGAGCGGCTCGCCGCGTCGCGCGTCGCGCGTGAGGATTCGCGCGACGCCGCGCGCGAGCCGGAGGAGACGTCCGAGCGGCGCGCCGTCTCGCGCGGCGGGCGCGGCGACGACGCGACCATCGTCGAGCCGGACGCGCTACTGGGCCTCGTCCTCGACGCGAAGTATGAGCTCGTCGGCCGCATCGGCGAGGGCGGGATGGGCGCGGTCTACCGCGCGCGCCGCGTCCACATCGGCGACGAGGTGGCCGTCAAAGTCCTCCACCCGAAGTACCTCGAAGACACTGCGGCCGTCGAACGCTTCCGGCGCGAGGCGCGCGCCGCCGCGCAGCTCCACCACGCGAACGTCGTCACCATCCACGACTACGGCGAGACCGTGAGCGGCGGCGAGAAGTTCGCCTACATCGTCATGGAGCTGGTCGCGGGCGAGCCGTTGCGCGCGCTGCTCAAGCGCGAGAAGCGTCTCGCGCCGCGCCGCGCCGTCCAACTCATGCGCGACGTGTGCGCTGGCGTCGGCGCGGCCCACCGCCGCCAGATAGTCCACCGCGACCTCAAGCCCGACAACATCATCGTCCTCGCGCCCGACGAGGATCACGAGCGCGAGACGGTCAAGGTCGTCGACTTCGGCATCGCCAAGCTGCGCGACTTGGCCGTCGACTCGACGACGCTGACGCAGACCGGGATGGTCGTCGGCACGCCCTACTACATGTCGCCCGAGCAGTGTCGCGGCGACAGGCTCGACGCGCGCTCGGACGTCTACTCTCTGGGCGCGCTCTTCTACGAAATGCTGTCGGGCGCGCCGCCGTTCACGGCCCCGACCGTGACGGGCGTCATCGCCAAACATTTGACCGAGCCGCCGCCGCGCCTGCCCACGGGCGTCGAACAGCGGCCGACGCTCGAACACGCCGTCATGCGCGCGCTCTCGAAAGACCCGGAAGCGCGTCAGGGCGACGCGGTCGAGTTCGCGCGCGAGCTCGCGGCGGCGTTAGACGCGGCCGAACGCCCCGACGCGAGGCCCGCATCCGGCGCGCACCTCTCGGTCAGCCCTCCGACGCCCTCGTCGCCGCTCGCCGCTTCGCCGCAACACACTTGGCCCGACCCGCGACCCGTCACGCCGACGCCCGCGCGAGAGTTTCAACAGTCGCGCGGGGGCGCGCCGCCCGTCTACTTTCAACAGGGCGCGGGCGCGCCGCCTCCTTCGGGGCCGCACGCGGGCCAGCCTCAAGCGCGAAAGAAGTCGCGCGCGCCCGTAGTCGTCGGCATCATCGTCCTGCTCTTGGTCGCCGTCTCCGGTCTCGGACTCCTCGCCTTCATGCTCTCGCGGGACGGCGCGCGGCGCGGCTCGACCAGCGACCCGGCGCGCAACGCTTCGTCGAACTCGAACGGCGACACCGCGAACGCGAATGCGAACGCGAACAACGCGAATGCGTCGAACACGAACCAGCGTCTTAACGACCGCATCGCCATCGCCGAGGCGAAAATCGTCGCGGGCGCGCCGCTCTCGGAGTCAGACCTCGAAGACCTCACGCCGCAGGAGCTTCGCTTTTTGCGTAACACCGTCTACGCGCGCCACGGCCGCTCCTTCACCTCCGGCGACTTGCAGCAGCACTTCACCTCGCGCACGTGGTACAGGCCGCGCGCCGGCTACACCGACGACATGCTCGACGAGGCCGACCGCGACAACCTCGCTTTGATACAGGAGCGCGAGGGGCAGGGCGGCGAGACGGCGACGGCCGACCCTTCGGCCGTGGGCAAGGAGGTCGCGGACGCGCTCGACAGTTGGGCCGACTCGACCGGCGAGCACGACCTCGACGCGCACATGAGCCACTACGCCTCGACGCTCGACACCTACTACAACGCGCGCGCCGTCCCGGCCGGTCAGGTGAGGGCCGACCGCGCGAAAGCGTTCGGGCGCTACGAAGAGATGAAGGTCGAGCTGCGCAACGTCTCGGTCACGCCCGACTCGACGGGCGCGCGCGCCACGGTCGTCCTCGACAAACACTGGCGCTTCGAGGGCGCGCAGTGCTCCGAAGGCACAGTCAAACAGATGCTCTGGCTCGCGCGCTCCGGCAACCGCTGGCTCATCACCGGCGAGAAAGACCTCTACGTCTACCCCGACCGCAACGACGACTGCGACTGACAAAGCAGTGACGAGTGACGAGTGACGAGCAAGAGCTTGAGTCTTAAAGTCAAAGAAGCGAGAAGCCCGGCTGCGACGGCCGGGCTTCTTCTTTAGTTCTGGGTTGTCTTTAACTCGTCACTACTCGTCACTCGTCACTCGTCACTGCCTTTTAGTTGACGGCTCGGTGGAGCGACTGCCATGAGCGTCGGAGGAGTTCGCCGATGCTGCGCCAGTCGTCTTCGGTGACGCCGCCCTGCGCCGCTTTGGTGTCGCGAATCTTCATCGCGTCGGCGCGCAGTTGCGCGTGCTCAAGAAGTCTTTCGGGCGGGACGCGGTAGAGTTCGGAGGCGAGTTCGGCGAGGGCGCGGTTGAGTTCTTCGGGCGGGCGGCTGGCGCGCTCGCGGTGGATAATCCACCATTCGAGTTCGAGCCGCGCGGCGCGCTCCACGTCGAACGGACGGTCGCTCACCTCGCGAATCGCGGCGTAGAACTTGACGAGGTCTGGGAGCGCGCGCTCGTAGTCGGCGCGCGCGCGTCCGTCCTTGAAGACGAAGGCGGCGCGCGCGGCATGATAAGCGACGGCGTTCGAGCGCCAGAGCGGCAGACGGTACTGCGTCCGCAAAAGCTCCGAGAGCTGGCGGAAGAGACGCACGCGCTCGCGCGCGTAGTAGGAGCGCCACATCGCGGTTTCGAGTCGCGCGACCTCGTCGGGGTCGAAGCGTCGCAACTCCGTCCGGCGCGGCGCGTAGAGGTCGTAGACGACCCACGCAATGAGCGCCGCGACCGCCGCGAGCACGACGAGCAACACGCGCCGCTTAAGAGACCTTCGCCGTGACATCGCGTCTCACGTCCTCCTTCGCGCCGGCCTCGCCGTCGTCGAACAACTCGCCGTCCGACGTCTCGCCGCCTCCGCCGAACTCCTCCCGACTGACCACGCGCCAAAGCTCGAACGACTCGGCGTCGAAGCCTTTGAGCGACGTGCGCAGAGGCTCGAACGCGAGTCCGCGCCCCTCGCCCGCGAGCATCGACGCGACCTTCGGGTCTGAGTGGACGGACTCTGAAATGACGCAGTCCGCGCCGGTCGAGAGCGGTTCGAGGCGCGCGGCGATGTTGACGTTCGAGCCGAAGTAGTCGAGCCGCCCGTTCAAGGTGACGGCGATGCACGGGCCCGTGTGGATGCCGGCCTTGAGCATCAAGGGGCGCGCGCCTGCGGGCGGCGAGGCGAGCAGTTTTTGCGCGCGCATGACGGCGCGAAGAGCGGGCGCGGGGCGCGTGAAGACGGCCATCACGGCGTCGCCCAAGGTCTTGACGATTGACCCGCCCTCGTCGGCGATGGCCTCGCGCAGAACGTCGAAATGACTCATCACCGTGCCGAAGGCGACGGCGTCGCCAATCTCTCGGTAGAGCTGCGTGGAGCTGCGCAGGTCTGTGAAGACGAGCGTCAACTGCCCGACCGAAATCTGCTCGCCGGGCCTGAGAGCCTCCTCGGCGAAGAGGTCGCGGAAGAGTTGGAGCGCCGTCACCTCGGCGGCCGTCGCCGCCTGATCGCTCCACGCGGTGCGCTCAAGAATAAAGAGCTGCTCCGCTTGTGTCGCATTCTCGAAATTGAGCAGAGGCTCGGCGCTCATCTCCGACTCGTCGCCGGGCCACCCTTCTTCACTCGCGCGAAGCGTGACGCGCGCCGCGCCGTCCTCCGCGACGCGCAACGCGCGCGCGCCCGTCATCGCGCTCGCGCGCAGGCGGTAGCGACCCTCTTCGAGCCGCGCCGCGACCTCGCGCGCTTGCCCTGCCGCGACCAACTGCTGGACG
>DASUNL010000271.1:0-24044 GCA_036277175.1 Pyrinomonadaceae bacterium
GCGGAGACTTTGCGCCGGACGCTCGAAGAAGAAAAAGTCGAAGCCGTCATACACATGGCCGCCGACTCGCTCGTCGGCGAGTCGGTCACGAACCCCTCGAAGTATTACCGCAACAACGTCGTCGCGGGTCTCAATTTGCTCGACGCGATGAAGGCCTCGGGCGTCGGCCGCATCGTCTTCTCCTCGACGGCGGCCGTCTACGGCGAGCCGGAGAAGCAGCCCATCGAGGAGGGCGACCCGACGCGCCCGACCAACCCTTACGGCGAAACCAAACTCGCCTTCGAGCACGCGCTACGCTGGTACGAGGAGGCGCACGGCATACGTTACGCCAGCTTGCGCTACTTCAACGCGGCAGGCGCGACGCGCATGTGCGGCGAAGTCCACGACCCCGAGACGCACCTCATCCCGATTGTCTTACAGACGGCGGCCGGACGTCGCGCGCACATCGAAATCTACGGCGACGACTACCCGACGCGCGACGGCACATGCGTGCGCGACTACATACACGTGACAGACCTTGCGCGCGCGCACGTACTCGCGCTCGGCCGTCTCGGCGAGGGAAGCGCCGTCTACAATTTGGGCTGCGGCGGCGACGGCTACACGGTGCGCGAGGTCATCGAGACGGCGCGGCGCGTGACGGGGCGCGACATCGCGGTGCGCGTGGGCGCGCGGCGCGCGGGCGACCCGGCCGTCCTCGTCGCCAGCTCCGAGAAGATTTCGCGCGAGCTGGGTTGGAAGTCTGAGTCACAGAACTTGGAAGTCATCGTTGAGTCGGCGTGGGCGTGGATGAGCGAGCATCCGAACGGATACGAAGAGTGATGAGAGGCAAGCTGAAGTTCGTCGTGCAGGAGCACCACGCGAGTCATCTTCACTGGGACTTTCGTCTGGAGATGGGGGACGTCTTGAAGTCTTGGGCCGTGCCGAAGGGGCCTTCGCTCGACCCGTCGGTGCGTCGTCTCGCGGTCGAGGTCGAAGACCACGCGCTCGCGTACCTCAAGTTCACGGGCGAGATTAGCGAGGGGCATTACGGCGCTGGTCGAGTCTATCGCTGGGACATCGGGACGTATGAAGCGACGGGCGACCGCGAAGCGCTCGAAGGCTTGCGCGCGGGCGCGTTACGTTTTCGACTCTTCGGCGAGCGTCTGACGGGCGAGTGGCGGCTCTTCCGCATGAATGGGCGCGAGGAACGCGGCCGCCCGCTCTGGCTTTTGCAGAAGGTCGCGGACTCGTCGGCCGTGCGCGGCCACGAGGCGGAAACAATCGGCGAGAGACAACCGACGAAGAAGACGACGAAGACGACAGCGAAGAAGACAACTAAGAAGACGACTAAGAAGTCTGTGAAGAAGTAGGCGACGGGCGCGGTATCACTATTGCTGTCCATCCTGCAAAAGCGTTCTGAGCATCCCGATTTGACTTAACACGGGACGCCGCGCGTGTACACGCCCGTACGGGAAGCAAGCACGCGCGTCCGTAGTCTGAAGCAATGACAAAGTTGAAGATGGGGCTTGAGGTCTATCACAGGAAACGCGACTTTGCGCGCACGCCCGAGCCGCGCGGACGTGTGGCGAAAGTGAACCGGCGGCGGTTCGTCGTGCAGGAGCATCACGCCTCGATGCTCCACTTCGACTTCCGACTTGAGATAGGCGGCGTCCTGAAGTCTTGGTCGGTGCGGCGCGGCCCTTCGCTCGACCCGGCCGAGCGACGACTCGCCGTCGAGACGGAAGACCATCCCGTCGAGTATCTGAAGTTTCAGGGCGACATCCCCGAGGGCAACTACGGCGCGGGGCAGCACAGGATTTGGGACGCGGGGACTTACAAACTCGTCGAGGGCACGGACGCCGTCGCGCAGTACGAAGCCGGGAAGATGAAATTCTCGCTCGACGGACGGAAGCTCAAAGGCGTCTTTAACCTCGTGCGCTTGGGGCGCGGGCGTGGCCAGTGGCTTCTGATTAAGAGCCGCGACGAGTTTGCCGAAGAGGGTTGGGAGCTTGAGACGCTTCTGCCCGTCGAAGGGAAGAGTCGGGGCAAGGCGCGCACGCGGGAGCGCGCGGCACGGCGCGAGAGTGCGGACAAAAAGGGAGTCCGTCGCACGGCGGCGAAGAAGAGCGCGAAGCCGGTCGCGGCCGCGCGTCTCTTCAAGGAGAAGAAGCTCGCGGGCGACGTGGACGTGCGGGTCGGACGCGAAGTCGTCTCTTTGACGAACCTCGACCGCGTCTATTGGCCGGAGGACGGATTGACGAAGGGCGACCTCGTGCGCTACTACCACGAGGTCGCGAAATACATCCTGCCGTACTTGAAAGACAGGCCGCTGATTATGAAGCGTTACCCTTCGGGGATTCGCGGCCAGTCGTTTCACCAGCACGACGTGAACGAAGCGCCCGACTACGTGCGCACCGTCGCGCTCGAAGTAGAGGACGCGACGGGGCGCGGCACGCATGAGGTTGACTACGTCGTCGGCGACGACGAGGCGACGCTTCTCTACATGGCGAACCTCGGCGCAATCGAGCGTCACCCGTGGCACTCGCGCGTGCGCAACCTTGAGCGGCCCGACTGGTTCGTCTTCGACCTCGACCCCGGCGAGGGCGTCCGGTTCGAGACCATCTGCGAGCTGGCGTTGGCCGTGCGCGACGTGCTCGCGCGCCTGCGTTTAGAAGGCTACCCGAAGACATCGGGGTCGCGCGGCCTGCACGTCTATGTGCCGGTGCGCCCCCAGTACGACTACGACGTGATTGCACAACTCGCCGAGCGCGTGGCGACGGTCGTGGCCGAAGAGAACCCGGAGATTGCGACCGTCGAGCGTTCCTTGAAGAAGCGGAGGCGCGGGCAGATTTACGTCGACCACATGCAGAACGCGCGCGGCAAGTCGGTCGTCGCGCCCTACTCGGTGCGTCCGCGCGAGGGCGCGAGCGTTTCCGCGCCGCTCGAATGGTCGGAGGTCGAGCGCGCGCGAATCACGCCGCGCGACTTCACGATAAAGAACATGCTGCGACGCATCGGCAAGAAGGGCGACCTGTTCGGCCCGGTGCTCGGACGAAGGCAGAGCCTCGCGGAGGCCCTGCGACGTGCGGAAGAACTCGCGGCCGTCGCGCCGCGCGCGCGACGCGCGAAGGCTTGAGTTGACGTTCGGGAGTTTTCACAGTGAAGAGTAAGAAGGAGGTGGCGGAAGATGGCAGGCAAACGGACGGGCAGACGCGAGTTGATAGACACGGGCACTGACAAGCGTTACGTGCGGCGCGACGAGAAGGGACGCTTCAAGGAGTCGGACGACGTGGGCCGCTCGCTCGCGCAGGACAGGAGGCGGCAGGCTAAGACGACCGCCAAGCCGGGCGAGGGCGACCGGGGCGATAAGAAGCGGAGCAACAAGTAGGACGCGGGCGAACGAACATGGCGACTTCAAAAAAACAGGGCGGGCGCGGCGCGAAGGGCGGCGCGAGTAAAAAGAGTTCAAGCAAGAAGTCTTCAAGCGCGAAGTCAGGCGTGAAGCCAAGTATAAAGTCAGCCGCGAAGTCAGGCGCGAAGTCGAGTGCGAAGAAGCGGGGCGAGACGACGCGCTTGAGCGCGGGCAAGCAGCGAGAGCCTTTGTCGCCGTTCCCCGAACAGCATCAGGAGAAGCCGGGCATCGAGTCGAAGCTCACTCCGCGCCCGCGTTACGAAGCGCCGCTCTACCGTGGCGCGGGCAAGCTCGAAGGCCGGGCCGCGCTCGTCACGGGCGGCGACTCGGGCATCGGACGCGCCGTCGCCGTGCTGTTCGCGCGCGAGGGCGCGGACGTGGCGATTGTTTACTTGGACGAGGAGCAGTCAGACGCAGAGGAGACGCGCAGCGCCGTCGAAGCGGAGGGGCGCAGGTGCGTGCTTCTGCCGGGCGACGTGCGCGACGCGGCGTTCTGCCGTCGCGCCGTCGGCCGCACGGTCGCCGAGTTCGGGCGTTTAGATGTGCTCGTCAATAACGCCGCCTTCCAACAACATCAGAAGACGCTCGAAGACGTTTCCGAAGAGCAGTGGGACACGACTTTCAAGACGAACATCTACGGCTACTTCTACATGGCGAAGGCCGCGCTGGGGCACATGAAGCGCGGCGCGGCAATCGTCAACACCGGCTCGATTACGGGACTCGAAGGCAGCAAGGAGTTGCTCGACTACTCGGCGACGAAGGGCGCGATACACGCCTTCACCAAGTCGCTCGCGCAGAACCTCGTCGAGCGGGGCATACGTGTTAACTGCGTCTCGCCCGGCCCCGTCTGGACGCCGCTCAACCCTTCGGACAAGCCGGCCTCGGAGGTCGCGGAGTTCGGCGCGGACACGCCTTTGAAGCGGCCCGCGCAGCCCGAAGAGATTGCGCCCGCCTTCGTCTTCTTCGCCTCCGAGGCCGATTCGAGCTACATCACGGGCGAGGTGCTCACGCTCCTCGGCGGCGAGACGACCGCCGGTTGACGATGGCAAAGGTCAAGTGATGATTGAAAACGACAAGCCCGAAACGCTCGACCGTCTCTCGTTGCGCGAGCGTCCCGACGGTGTGCCCGTCATGCGGCAGAACTGGTGGAAGTTACTTTTTCTCCACTGGCCCGTGAGCGCCGAGGTGATGCGTCCGCTCGTGCCGGAGCGGCTTGAGGTTGACACGTTCGGCGGGAGCGCGTGGGTCGGCGTCGTGCCGTTCACGATGACGGGCGTGCGGCTGAGTTTCGCGCCGCCCGTGCCGTTCGTCAGCGAGTTCCACGAGCTGAACGTCCGCACCTACGTACACCACGAGGGCGTCCCCGGCGTCTGGTTCTTCTCGCTCGATGCGTCGAGCGCGGCGGCCGTCTTCGGCGCGCGCACCTTCTTTCACCTGCCTTACTTTAACGCTCGTATCACGCTCGAAGAACAGGGCAATCAGATTCACTACCGCTCGCGGCGGACGGACGACCCACCCGCAAGCTTCGAGGCCGAGTGGAGAATCGGCGACGGCGGAGAGCATTTCGCGCAGCCCGACACGCTTGAGTTCTTCCTCGTCGAACGCTACAGCCTCTACGCCGCGCACCGCGAGAAGCTTTATCGCGGCCGCGTCCATCACCAGCCTTACCCTTTGCGCGACGCCACGCTCCTGTCGCTCGACTCGACGATGGTCGAGGCCGCCGGGCTTCGCACGCCTTCGGAAGAGCCGCGCGTACACTACTCCGACGGCGTCGAGGTCGGCGTCTGGCCGCTCGAAGAACTCTGAGGGGCGCACGCCTCGTCAAACTTCACACGACGCGCGCGCCCCTCGGCCGTCATTAACTCATCATCAACTCGTCAGCAGTTCGTCAGTAGTTCGTCGGCAGTTCATCGACGATTCGAGGGCGGGTTGTAGATGACGCGGCGGCGAAGCAGCGTGTTGAGGTTGTGTCGCTCGGTGCTGTAGGGCGCGCTGTTGGGCGCACCGTCGGCGGACGTGTTCTCCCACACGCTCTCGCCGCGCCAAGTGCTGACGGTGATGGTGTCGCCGCGCCGCGCCGTCATCACGGACATCCCTTTGTAAAAGACTTCTCCGCGATTCGGGTTGACGACGGCGAAGTGCGACGCGCCGAGTCCGCCGTCGGTCAGCCTCACGAGCAACGCCGTCTGACCGCGACTCGTCCGCGCCTCCTTCACCTCGGAGACGTAGGTGTATTCCGACATCACCTTGCGGCGGCGCGCGCTACGCACGTCGTAGACGTAGAGGCCGTTGCCCTCGCTCTCGAACCCGCCCGCGCCGTCCGGCGTCGAATAGACGATTCTGCGACCGCCCTCGATGAGCCACGCGCGAATCGCACGGTCGGCGATTTTGCGTCGGCGGCCGCGGATGGTTGCGAAGAGCGGCCCGCTAATACGGCCGCTCTCGGTTTCGACGCTCACGCTCGTCGCGACTAACTGCGGCCCGGCCTGCGCCGTCGTCACGCAGACCAGCAGCGCGGCCGAGGCGAGCGCGAGGCTTGCGAGTCTGTTGAGGCTTGCGAGCCGGTTAAGAGTTGCGAACCGGCGAAGGGTTGCGAGTCTGTGAAGGGTTGCGAAACGGTAAACGGGTCTCATGCGGTCTTCCTCCGGGGATAAGAATCGGCCGCGCACGTCGCGGGTTGGCTGTGATTTAAGTCGGCTATCTTCTTAACCGCTCGCGCGTGATTTGTCCAGACCGGCGGCGCGCGCGCCGGGCGTTGAAGGTGGTACAATTCGCCGCCATGAAGTGCCCCGACTGCGCCGCCTCCGTCCCCGTCGAAAGCCCCTGGTGCCCCTCCTGCGGAGCCTCGCTTGAAGAGGATGGCTTCGCGAAGACGCGCCTGCTCGACTCCGCGTCGAAGCCGTCGGAGGGGCGCGACGCGCCGCAGGGCGAAGCGCCGACGCGGATGAGCACCAACCCGCCGATGCACTCGTCCGCGTCGCCCTTACAGACGCGCCCGTCGTCGCGCTCGTCGCGCTCGCATTCCTCGATACACGAGTCGTCAATCGACAACGCGCGCTTCGTCCCCGGCACTATCCTAGCCGAGCGTTACCGCATCGTCGGCCTCCTCGGGCGCGGCGGGATGGGCGAGGTCTATCGCGCCGAAGACTTAAAACTCGAACAGCCAGTGGCGCTCAAGCTTCTGCCCGACGCGCTCTCGTCGGACGGCGTCGCGCTCGCGCGCTTCCACCGAGAGGTTCGCATCGCGCGTCAGATTTCGCACCGCAACGTCTGCCGCGTCTACGACATCGGCGAGGCCGAGGGGCTGCACTTTCTTTCGATGGAGTACATCCGGGGCGAGGAGCTTTCGTCGGTCATCAAACGTTTCGGTCGCCTGCCGGCGGACAAGGCGGCCGACATCGCGCGGCAGATTTGCGCGGGACTCGCCGCCGCGCACGACGCGGGCGTGCTGCACCGCGAGCTCAAGCCCTCGAACGTGATGATTGACGACCGTGGCGACGTGCGTATCACCGACTTCGGGTTGGCCGGACTGACCGAAGACTTTCGCGGCTCGGTGGCGCTCGAAGGCACGCCCGAATACATGTCGCCCGAACAGCTCGAAGGCAGGGAACTGACCGTCCGCAGCGACATCTACTCGCTCGGACTCGTCCTCTACGAACTGTTCACCGGCAAGAAGGCTTTCACGGCCGCGACGCTCCCCGACCTCCTGCGCCTGCGCCGCAGCGATACTCTGCCTGAAAGCCCTACCACCTTAGTCAAAGACTTAGACCCGCTCGTCGAGCGCGTCATCGACCGCTGTCTGGCGCGCGAGCCGAAGGACAGGCCCGCGTCGGCGCTGCAAGTCGCGGCGGCGCTTCCCGGCGGCGACCCTCTGGCCGCCGCGCTCGCCGCCGGCGAGACGCCTTCGCCCGAGATGGTCGCGGCCGCGCCGACCGAGGGCGCGTTGCGTCCGCCCGTCGCCATGTTGTTACTCGCGGGCGCAATCGTCGCGCTCGCCGTCAGTCTCGCGCTCTCCGGCCGCGCGTTCCTGCACCGCCGCGTGCCGCTCGAACGTTCGGCCGTCGGACTCAAGGAGCGCGCGGGCGAGGTCGCGCGCAAGCTCGGCTACGCGGAGGCGTCCGACTCCGCGCACGGCTTCTACGTCGACGAGGAGTATCTCAACGAGATTAAGAAGACCGACCAGTCGGCCGCGCGTTGGGAGCGACTCCGTGCGGGGCAGCCGGCCGCCATCTACTTCTGGTACAGGCAAAGCCCCTACCCGCTCATGCCCTACAACGGGCGCGCCGTCAGCTCGGGCGACCCGCCGCGCATCACCTCCGGCATGACCGGCGTCTTTCTCGACACGCGCGGCCGCCTCATCTCCTTCTACGGCGTGCCGCCGCAGGTCAACGAGCCTCTGCCCGCCGGTGCGACGTCAGAGTACGACTGGGGGCCGGTCTTCTCGGAGGCGGGTTTCGACCTCTCGAAGTTCACGCCCGTCGAGCCGAAGTGGCTGCCGCCCTACCCCTATGACGAGTTGCGCGCGTGGGACGGCGTCTACCCCGAACAGCCCTCGATGAGTTTGCAGGTACAGGCGGCGGCCTTTCGCGGCAAGCCCGTCTACTTCCACATCGTCGACCCGTGGAACACGCCGACGCGGCAGCAGCGGTCGACGCCGAGCTGGCAGGCGCGCATGGTGCAGACGATTCTCCTCGTCAGCTTCACCGTCATCGTGCTGGGGGCGGCGCTGCTCGCGCGGCGGAATCTGAAACTCGGGCGCGGCGACCGGCGGGGCGCGTCACGCCTCGCGCTCGTCGTCTTCGTCCTCAACATGGTCGCGTGGCTCTTCTCGGCGCACCACGTCCTCTCCATCTCAGACGAGTTCTACATGCTCATCGTCAGCATCGCGTGGTCGTTGATGACGGCCGGCCTGATTTGGCTCGTCTACGTCGCGCTTGAGCCGTTCGTCCGCCGACGCTGGCCGCACCGCATCATCGGCTGGAATCGACTCCTCGCGGGCGACTGGCGCGACCCCATCGTCGGCCGCGACATCTTGCTCGGCGCGTTCTTCGGCTTCAGCATCATGCTCATCGACTCCCTGAGCAACTTCGTGCCGCAACTGCTCGGTCTGCCGCCGACGACGCCCGGCATCCACGCCTTCGCGCTCGCGTCCCTGCACGGGACGCAGCAGGCCATCCCGAACATCATCTCCCAGCTCATCAACTCCTTCGTCGTGCCGACCGGGCTGCTGTTCATGCTCCTGCTCTTCTCGTTCGTGCTGCGCCGGGAGTGGCTGGCGGCGGGCGTACTCGGTCTGATTCTGACCGTCCTCGGCGCGCTCTCGGGCGAGCACCCGCGAATCGACTGGGCGTTCGCCGTGATGAGCGCCGCGCTGACGCTCTTCATCCTCCTGCGCTTCGGGATGCTGGCGATGATCGCGACGCAGTTCTTCCTCTTCCTCTTCCTTTTCTTCCCGGTGACGACCGACTTCTCGGCGTGGTACGCCGGCCCCTTCATCATCGGCCTCGCCTTCTCGCTCGCGCTCACCGGCCTCGCCTTCTACACGAGCCTCGGCGGCCGCCCACTCTTTCAAGGGAAGCTCATCGACGACTGAGTTTCTGCGGACGAACGACCGACGGACGGCGCGCGGGGAGGGCCACTGAAGAGTTGAAACGGACGGCGAGGCCGAGAGTTAAGATTTGCTGCATCGCGAGCGTCGATGAGGCTTGGGCGGCCGTCGCGTGCGGCGCGTCGGCGCTCGGGTTCGTCTCGGAGATGCCGAGCGGGCCGGGCGTCATCGGCGAGGAGTTAATCGCCGAGATAGTCGCCGTCGTGCCGCCGCCGGTCGCCACGTTTCTACTGACGTGCAGGCAGAGTGTTGACGAAATCGTCGCGCAGCAGCGACGGACGGGCGCGAACACTTTGCAACTGTGCGACCGCATGCCGCGCGGCGCGCACGAGGAGTTGCGCGCGGCTCTGCCGGGCGTGCGACTCGTGCAGGTCATACACGTCGCGGGCGAGGAGTCGTTGGAAGAGGCCGCGCTCGTCGCGCCGCAGGTGGACGCCATCCTGCTCGACTCGGGCAACCAGTCTCTACCCGTCAAAGAACTCGGCGGGACGGGGCGGACGCACGATTGGAGTTTGAGCTTGCGGATACGCGAGCGCGTCGGCGTCCCCGTCTTTCTCGCCGGGGGCTTGAACTCGTCGAACGTCTCGGAGGCGGTGCGCCGCGTCGGCCCCTTCGGACTCGACGTGTGCAGCGGCGTGCGCACCCGTGGGAAGTTGGACGCGGAGAAGCTCGCGGCCTTCTTCCGGGGCGTCGGCCCGGACGTCACTTGGTGATGCGCATCATCTGATTGCCGAATCGCTGAAACTCGTAGGGGACAGTGACCAGCTCGACCCTGTGCCCCTGCGCGGCGAGGCGCGATTGCACGTCGGCGACGAACGGAGAGGGGCGGCCCTCGAACGACAGCAGAGGGAAAATCCTGACCTCCTTCGCCACCCGGCACAACTCCCTCGTCAGTTGGATGTGGAAACGCGAGGAGAGGCGGTCGGAGTTGGCGAAGAGCAGGTGCGAGCAGAGTGCTAAGTCGAACAGCCCCTCGTCGAAACTGAGCGAGGGCAGCTTCTCGCGCACGTAGCGGCCTTCGGCGACCCCCCGGTCTAAATCTTCGAGAAAGATTTCCATCGTCACGAGCCGGTTGCGGCGCAGTTCGCGCGGGTCGTCGAAGTATTCCCAACGGTACTCGTCGCGCCCGCGCTTGATGCGCGAGATGACGCCCGCGTAATTCTGCGCGACCCGCTCCTTAATCTGCTCGCGCGGCAGAAGGTGAACCGAGTCGATGGAGACGACCGCGTAGCCGAGGGCCGCCATCTCGGCGTTGAAGCTCGACGAGCCGTCGCCGCATTCGAGTAGCTTCAACTCCAAGTCTTCGTCGGAGAGGGCGAACATCCGTCGGTACTCTTCGAGAGACTTGCCCCACGGCGCGATGCGGTGCAGCTCGGTGCTCATTCTAATCTGCGTCTGGTACACGGGGCGCTCCTTTACGTCGTGCTCACGCGGCGCGAGGTTCACACCAGCAGGCCCATCTGCTCGGTGATGTTATCCATCATCGTCTCGACCGGCGACAGCTCGCCCAAGTCTTCGAGCAGGAGCGGGTCGGGCGCAGGCTCGGGCGCAGGCTCGCCGTCGGACGCCGCGCCCTGTTCGTCGCGCGTGATGATGCTGAAGACCTTGCCGCTGTTGTCCCAGACCGAGAGGGTGGCCGGCCGAGTCATCTCGCTCATCGAGAAGCCCCACGCGCGGACGCCTTCGCCGATGTAGGTCGCAAGTTTGACGAGCAGCGTGAGCGACTGTTCCGGGTCGCGCCAGTGCGGCGAGTCCTCGGCCTCGTCGATCACCGCGTCGATGATGAGGCCGTCCCTCAGGTAGAGCCAACCGCCGCACTGGAAGACGGCCTCGTCGAGTCGCCCGGCCGCGTCGTTGAAGCGGCCGATGTGTTCGGCCCGCTTGATGGTGGCGTTGTCCCAGTGGAGCTCGATGTAGCCGTTCATCTTGCCGCGCTGCGCGATTTCCAAGACCTCGGGCAGGCTGAAGATGCCGCCGAGCTGCATCGACGAGAAGATGGCCGAGTGACGACCGGCCGACTCTTCCTCGACGGCCGCCGCGTCCGTCGGCGCCGGCTCGCCGCCCGACTGCTCGCGGTGACATTTGACGGCGCGGCCGACGGTGCGGTCGGCGTCTTCGAGCATGAAGGGCTTTTCCAGAAAGTCGAAGGCCCCCATCTTAAGCAGACCCTTCACGTACTCCCCGTCGTAGATGCCCGACATCATCACCACCTGCGTCTCGGGCCAGTTCTGCTTGACGTGGCAGAGCAGTTCGAGGCCGCTCTTGCCGGGCATCGAGATGTCTGTGATGACGACGCCGAACCGCTCGACGTTAAGCCGCTCGATTGCTTCCTCGACGTTCTTGACGGCGTGGCAGGAGTAGTTGTCGGAAAGAAACTCCGCCAGCACTTCGCGGAACACCGGGTCGTCTTCGACTAACAGGATGGATAACATTCGCGTCTGCTCCTCACAAGGGTAAGCCGGCCGGGGGCGGCGGGAGTCGGTCGTCGCGGGGATGATATTCGACGAGTCGTCGCAAACCCCGAACCGAAGGCAGTGTCCGGGTGCTCGTGAAGCGACGGAGGGCAATCAACGTGCCGCGCGCCGCGCGGGCCGTAAAACATTCTGGAAGGGGGTTAAGAACGGAGGCGACGCGAACACGTCTCCCGCGCGCGGGCGGGCCGTGGTGCAGAATGAACGAAGAGGGAAGTCTTAATGACTAATTCGCCTTGCGGCCAGAGTCAGCTTGACCGCTTCCCGGCGCGCGGCGAGTCGTTGAAGGCGTGTCGAAGGAAGGAAGAAATAAAGCGGGGGCGCGCAACCTTTGCGCGCCCCCAGCTTTATTGTTTGACGCGCCTTTAAAAGACGGCCTTGATGGCTAACTGAATCTGGCGCGGGTCGCCGACGCCCTGACGGAGGAAGCCGTCGAAGTTGAAGAGGCCGGGCGTGACGAGCGGGTTGATGTTGTTCGCGTTGTTGAAGGTATTGAACATCTCGAAGATTGGGATGATCTTGAAACGCTCGCCGCCGAAGGGACGCTGCAAGCGCCAGTCGAAGGAGAAGAACTTGTTGTCCTTGCGCAGAGTGTTGCGCAAGGGGCAGCGCGGGGCTGTGGGGCACGGCGGCGTAATCGGCTGCGCCGAGCGCGCCTGCACGCGGAAGTTGGCTTCCAAGCCCCACGGGAGTTCCGCGTAGGTGTAGAAGTTGAATTTGTGACGGATGTCGCGGTCTGAGAGGGCGTAGTCGAGTTGCAGGTTGTTGAAGTCGAAGGCGCGGTTGGTGAACGGGTCGCGCTCGTTCGAGTCGTCATCTTGGTCTTTCGAGAGGACGTAGTTGCCCTCGAACTGCCAGCCGCGCGAGAAGCGTTTGCGGATGCCCGCCGTGAAGCCGCGATAGAGAGACTTGCCGAGGGCGCTCGCGACCATCGTCTCGCCGAGGAACGGGGCGAAGAAGCCGGTTCGCGCGTAGTCGAGGAAGCGCGTCAGGTGGACGCCCTTCGCGTGCGTGAAGTCGAAGTAGAGCGAGACGTTCGGCACTAACTCCTGCTCGAAGGCGACGTTGGTGGTGTAAACGCGCGGGTTCGCGTAGTCGCGCGAGAAGACGCGCACGCCGGAGAAGCAGGGGAACGGGCTGGTCACCGTGCCGTCGGAGCAAGAGCCTGCGGTCGGCGTCACGAGTCCCGGCCAGACCGGGCCGGGGACACCCGACGAGATGATGGCCGAGTTCAGGAAGATGGTCTGCTGCTGGACGCCGTTCGTCGTAATCGAGCCGACCTGCGTCAGCATGTTCTGGCGCGCGTTGTAGATGCCGTAGCTCGCGCGCAAGACCGAACGCTGGTTGCCGCCGATGTCCCACGCGAAGCCGACGCGCGGCTGAAACATCTTCTTCTGATCGTGGAGCGTCCCGTCGGAGGGGAAGCGCGGGTCGCCGAGGAAAATCCCGTAGGCCGTGTCGGCGGGCGGGACGACCGGGTCGGGGAAGATTTGCGCCTCCCAGCGCAACCCGAAGTTCAAGGTGAAGTTCGAACGAACTCGCCACGAGTCCTGCACGAAGAGCGCGAAGTCCTCGTTTTTAATGTCGGACGCGCCGGCCGCGTCGGTCGCCGGGCCGGTGCGCCCCGCGCCCTGCAAGTAGAGAAGGAGCGGGCCGGTCACCGTCGTGCCGGCGGGGCAGGGCGTGGGGGCTGTGACGAACGTTCCGTCGGAGCAGCGTGCGGTGCTCGGGCCGAAGCCGCCCGGCGCGGCGGGCGAGGCGTAGCGCAGGAAGCCCGCGACTGAGTCGAAGAGGTAGCGGCCGGTGAAGAAGCCACGGAAGATTTGCGCGTTGCTGCTGTGCAGCCACTCGCCGCCGAACTTGACGGTGTGCGCGCCCGTCACGATGGAGAAGTTGTCGCGCACCTGCGAGCGCCAGAAAAGCTCGTCGACGTTCGGCTGCATGAAGAACGGGTTGCCGAAGCGGAAGGTGGGGCCGAAGCCTATCCCGGTGTCGGCCGGGATGTTCGATTCGACGGCCGAGCGCGGCCGGTTCTCGCGCCCGTAGGTGAAGTGGGCCTCGTTGACCATCGTCGGCGTGAGCGAGCTGAAGAGGTTGACGCGAAGGCCCTGAATCTTCGACGGCCCTTCGGTGCCGTTGGCCGAGTTGCCGTAGCCCACGACGTCGAACGTCTGGTTCTCGTTGCGCGAGTAGTCGAAGTTGTAAGAGACGGCGAGCTTGTTGTTCGGCGTCAGACTCCAATCGACTTTGCCGAGCAAGGCGGAGTTGCGAATCGGCCTTTGGATGGGCAAGCCCTCTTCCTGATTGCGCGTGGTGCGGAAGAAGTTGAGGAGCGCGAGGCGCTGGCAGTCGGCGTTCGAGTTGATGAGCGCCTCGTCCGCGCCGATGGTCGGCGTGCCGACGGGGCAGGCCGTGTCGCCGAACTGCCCGCTCAAGCCGGGCCGCGTCAGGTTCTCGAAAATCTGCTCGAACGCGATGAAGAAGAACGCGCGCTCGCGCCGGATTGGGCCGCCGATTGTCCCGCCGAACTGCTCGCGGTGAAAGTCCGTCAAGGGCGTGCCGTCGGAAGCGTCGGCCGTCAGGGCTTCGAGTCGCTGGAAGTGAAAGAGCGAGCCATGGAACTCGTTCGTGCCCGACTTGGTGACGACGTTGACGACGCCGCCGGCCGTGCGCCCGAACTCGGCCGACGCGCCCGTGGCGACGACCTGAAACTCCTGCACGGCGTCGAGCGGAACGTCGATGGCGGCGCGCTGGCCGCCGGCCTGCTCGCCGAAGAAGCCGTTCATGTGGTCGCCGCCGTCGAGGCTGATGTTGTTGAAGATGCCGCGCTGACCCGAAAACGTAATCTCGTCGCCGTCCGGCCCCTGCACGATGGAGACGCCGGGCGTCAAGGTCAGGAGGTCTTCAAACTTGCGCCCGAGGACGGGGAGGTTTTCGACCGAGCGCGAGTTCAAGGTGGTGCTCGCCTCTGTGCGCGCCGTGTCGATGGTCGGGACGGCCTCGACCGTGACCTGCTCGGCGACGCCGGAGACTTTCATCCGGAGCGTCAGAGTGAGCGCCTGCCCGACGGTCAGCTCGAACGCCTCGTGGACGAGCGTGGCGAAGCCCTGTTTGGTGGCCGTCAGGGTGTAGCGGCCCGGCGGGATTTGGAGAAAGACGAAGCGACCGTCGTCGTCGGTCTGGAGCGTGCGCCCGATGTTCGTCTCCGTGTTCTTCAACTCGACCGAGACGCCGGGGACGACCGCGCCGTTCTCATCCTCGGCCGTGCCCTGCACGACGGCGGTCGTGATTTGCGTCTGGGCGCGGGCCGAAGTGGCGACGAGCGCGGGCAGCAGTAGAAGGCAGAGCGCGCAAAGAGCCGCGCGGGTCGCGAGCTTCCTGAGCAGGGGGGAAGGCATGTTTTCTCCTCTTCGGTTTTCGTTTTCGCGGGCGAGGATACGGGTTCGCGTTCGGACGTTCGTGTTAGAAATTATTGCCCTTGATAAGAAGTGCGTCGCCGCGACGCGGTCATCTTAAAGAGCGGCCGCGAGGCTGTCAACGAAACTTTATCTCGGCCGCGAAGGCGCGACGAGATACGAACGGAAGCGGCGGCCGAAGCGTTGTCGGGCGACTAGCCGAAGTGGTCGCGGCCGCACGGGAGCGCGTCGAAGCGCGAGCGCGCGCGCAGGTAGAGCGGGTCGCAGAGTTCGGGCATCAACGGGCCGACCCAAAGAGGCGCGCCCGCGCCGTCGGCGTAGTAGGCGGGGAGGTTGGCGAGTAGCGTCGCGCCTGCGCCGCCCTCGGGGTCGAGCGCGCCGAAGACGACGCGGCCGACGCCGTGCAGCAGAAGCGCCCCGGCGCACATCACGCACGGCTCAAGCGTCGTGTAGCAGGTCATGCGTCGCGCGTGCGGCCAGAGCGCATGTTCGACGCGCGCGAGCGCCTGCATCTCGGCGTGGCGGCCCGGATGATAGGCGGGGACGAGGACGGCGTTCGCGGCTTCGGCGATGACTTCGTCGTCGAGTGTGAGACACGCGCCGATGGGGAGATTACCTTCGCGCTCGGCCGCGAGCGCAAGCTCGACGGCGCGGCGCAGGTGCGCGGGGTTTGGCGGCGGCATGTTCATAAAGACTCGCGGTCGGGTACTGACTTGCGCGCCTCGATTATCAACGAGCGCGGGATGCGATAGTTGTCTTCGCTCCAACCTTTGTAACGGCGACTGAGGACGGGCTCGACTATGCGCGCCGGAGAGAGTCGCGCCTCGTTGAGCGCGTCGAAATATTTTTCGAGCGGGTGATAGTAATTCCAGACCGTCACGTCGCAGCCCGAGAGGTGGAGCCAAACCTTCTGCGTCTTCGAGAAGTCGAAGCCCGGCGTCTTGAGGAAGAAGCGCACCGGGTGGTAGAGCGAAAAGATGACGCGGCCTTCGGGCGCGAGCCAGCGCGCGAAGTTGCGGACGGGCAGGCGCACGTCGCGCGCGTACATCAGGCTCAGGCTCGCGACGACGAGGTCGAACGAGCGTGGCGCGAAGCGCGCGCGCGCGAAGTCTGCGCGGCGAAACTCCCCGCGCCCGCCGCAACGCGCGCGAGCGAGCGCGACCATCTCGTCGCTCACGTCGATGCCCGTGACGCGCGCGCCGCGCCGGATGAGTTGCTCGGAGTGGCGGCCCGGCCCGCAGCCCGCGTCGAGCACGCGCAAGCCGCGCACGTCGCCCGCGAGGCGCATCACGGCCGGAAGCTCCGTCAGGTCGCTGACGGCCAGTGTCTTGTTCTCGGCGTACTTGTCGCCGATGCGGTTGTAGAGCGTGCGGGCGGAATCCTTCTTCATCGCGGGCGTCGCGGGCGTCTCGGTCGCACTAGCCTACCGCAAAACGAGCGCGGGCACATAGCCCGCCGCCCGCGTAGCGCCCCTTCGGCGCGTGTGTAACGGTCGAATCCTCAAGTGTCTCGCAAGCGTGCGCTCGGCGGTCGGGGTTGCGCGGCGGCGCGCGAGCCATCGCGGCCGTATCTGTATGAATCTTCGACACCTAAAACGTGCCGCGAGCTTCGCGGCGCGCGGCGCGCGCGGTGGCATCAGGTTTGCAAAAATGTCTGATGATGAAACACCAAAGAATCAAACTCATCCGCCTCGCGCTCGGATTGTCCGTGGCGCTCTCGCTCGTTCTGTCGTCGCCCGCGCGGCCGGCCGCGCAGGAGACCGTGAAGGCGACGCAGCCGGAGGTCGTGCTCTCGGCCAAAGACAAGGAGCTGGTCGCCGCCTTCGAGGGGCGCGTCAAAGATTACGCGCGCGTGCGCGAGGACATCGAGGAGAAGATGACCTCGCTGCCGAAGGAGGCGACGCCCGAGCAAATCGAGGCGCACAAGGCGGCCTTCAAGGAGGCCGTCCGCGCCGCGCGCGCCGCCGCCAAACAGGGCGACGTCTTCACGCCGGCCACCGCCGAGTTCATCCGCACGACCATCCTCGACGAGTTCCGTGGGCAAGACCGAGCGGATTTCGTCAAGGCCGCGATGGAGGCCGAGACGCAGGGCGTGCCGCTGCGCGTCAACTATCCTTACCCGGAGGATAAGGAAATGTTGGAAGTGCCGCCGACGCTCCTCCTGCGTCTGCCGCAACTACCCAAACAGGTCAAGTACCGTTTCGTCGGCCGCCACCTCCTGCTCGTCGATAGGGAGAACACTTTAATCGTTGACTACATGACCGACGCCCTGCCGTTCGCGGCGACGCCCGCGCCGATTACCGCAGAGGGCGCGGCGGCCGAGGGCGCGCCGGTCTCCGCGCCCGCGCCCGTCAAGTCGCTCGTCGACCTGACGCTCCCGCTCAAGAAAGACTCGCTCCGCTTCGCCGTCATCGGCGACACGGGGACGGGCACGGAGAAGCAGCGCGAGCTGGCCGAGTTGATGTACGGCGTCCACGCGGCGTTCCCCTACGAGTTCGTCCTCATGCTCGGCGACAACATGTACGGGGGCGAGAAGGCCGAGGACTTCAAGGAGAAGTTCGAGAACGTCTACAAGCCTTTGCTCGACGCGAAGGTGAAGTTCTATGCGTCGCTCGGCAACCACGACGAGTCGAACCAGCGTTTCTACGAGTTGTTCAACATGAACGGCGAGGAGTACTACCGCTTCGAGAAGGGCGGCATCTCCTTCTACGCGCTCAACAGCAACTACATGGACAAGCGTCAGCTCAAGTGGCTCGAAGAGACGCTCGCCAAAGACACCTCGAAGTGGAAGATCGCCTTCTTCCACCACCCGCCCTACTCTTCGGGCGGCAAGCACGGCTCTTCGACTTCCTTGCGCAAGATAGTCGAGCCGGTCTTTCTGAAGTACGGCGTCGACGTCGTCTTGGCCGGCCACGAGCATTTCTACGAGCGCATCAAGCCGCAGAAGGGCATCTACTACTTCATCTCGGGCGCGGGCGGGAAGCTGCGCGAGGGCGACGTCCAGCAAGGCTCGCCGCTCACCGAGAAGGCTTACGACAAGGACATGTCTTTCATGATCTTCGAGGCGACGGGCGACGAGCTACACTTCCAAGTCATCTCGCGCACGCGCGAAACCGTCGACTCCGGCTTCATCACGAACACGAAGGCCAAGGCCAAGCCCGCGACGGCGGGGAATTAATAAGGCAAAACGCAAAAGGTAAAAGTAAAAGCAAAAGGTTGAGGGGCATCGCGCTCTTCAACCTTTTGCTTTTCCGGTCTTCCTTTTGCTTTTTACTTTTTGCCTTTTGCCTTCTTCAGTCCCTCCCGACTCCGAGCGCGTCGGCGACGCGGTTGATGTAGTTGAACCAAGAGGCGATGAGGGTGATTTGGAGTATGCCGCGGTCGTCGAAGCCGACGGCGCGCAGGCGCGCGTGGTCTTCGGGCGAGATGCGCGTGGCGTCGCGCGTCAACTGCGCGACGTAGTCGAGCATCGCGCGGTCTTGTTCCGAGATGGGGGCCTCGCGGTAGTCCTCCTGAAGCGCCCGCACCAACTCTTCGTCCAGCGTGACTCGACGCAGAAACTCTGCGTGCGACTCGATTCAATAGTGACAGCGGTTGGTGACCGAGACGACCGTCGTAATCATCTCGTGCTGCGCGCGTGTTAGTGGCAACTCCGGCGACATCAGGACGCCGAAGGTCGAAAACGCATGGTAGAGCGCGTCGGGGATGAGGCTGTGCGAGGCGACGATGCCCGAGGACTCGCCGTCGGGCGTCGGGTGCACAGGCTCGGCGTACTCTGCGGGGTAGAGTCCGCGCTGCGACTCCATCGCGCGGCGCAGACGCTCGTCGGCCTCGTCGAAAGGAATGGTCTTAATCCAAGTCATAAAGTCGTATGCTCCTCTTCGGCGGCTCGTGCGGCGGGCCGCGCTCTCCGGAAGACAAGATAATAAAAAGGCAGCCCCGACGCCACCACCGCGACGCCGAGCAGCGCCTCGCGCGGGTTGCCCGCGCCGAGCAGCACGAGCAGAACCGCCGTCAGCAGAAGAAAGAACGCGGGCGTCAGAGGGTAACCTGGAGTCCTGTAACCGCCGCCCTGCTTCACTTCATTCTCGCCCGCGTTATTGTCATGCGCGACGCCCGCGCGCTCACGGCGACGCAGGACGAAGAGCGCGATGATGGTGAGCGCGATAAAGATGACGACGGCGAAGATGAAGTAGGAGACGATTTCGCGGAACGTGCCGAGGGCGACGAGCAGGGAGGCGAGCGTCGCCTGCACGACGACCGCGCGCGCCGGGGTCTTGTACTTCGGGTGCAGGCGCGCCGCCGCCTCCGGAAACAGGCGGTCGCGCGCCATCGCGAAGTAGACGCGCGGCGCGGATAGCACGAGCCCGGCGAGGCTGCCCGCGACGGCGACGCAGACTATCCCGGCGAAGACCTGTCCGCCCGCGCGCCCGAACAGAGCCTCGCCCGCCTGCGCCGCGAACGTCTCGCCCGAAGCGACGCGCTCAATGGGGATGAGGTAGACGAAGACGGCGCTCGTCACGACGTAGACGAGCGTGACGAGCAGCACCCCGTAGGCGAGCGCGCGCGGCAAAGTGCGCGCTGGCTCGCGCACCTCGCCCGCGAGCTTGTTCAAATCCCACCACCCGCCGAACGAGAAGAAGGCCGAGACGAGCGCGCCCGCGAGCGCGCCGACGAGAGGCTCTGACCCCGCGCGCTGCGCGACGAGCGGCGTGAAGTTCGACCAGTCGCCCAAAGCGAGGCCGAAGCCCCACAGGGGGATGAAGAGTAAGAGCCCGAGCTTTATCGCCGTGAGCCAACGCACCAGCCCCGCGCCCAGACGGACGCCGCGCACGTTCGCCGCCGCGACCAAGAGGATGGAGGCGACGCCGATGATTTTCGTCCACGCCGTCGGAAGTCCGAAGAGATACGCGGCGTAGCCGCCGAGTCCGACGGCGAGCGCGGCCGTGATGCCGGGGTCCATCACGACGAGCGCCATCCAGCCGTAGAGAAAAGCGACGGGACGGCCGAAAGCCTCGCGCAGGTAGACGTATGCGCCGCCCGCCTCGGGGAAGCGCGCGGCCAGCTCGCCGTAGCAGAGCGCGCCGCACAGGGCCATCGCGCCCATCACGAGCCAGACCGCGAGGACGAGCGCGGGCGAGCCGAGCGCCTTCGCCATCTCGGCCGGGGTCAGAAAGATTCCGACCGCGATGGTCTCGCCCACGACGAGCGCCGTCGCCGTGCGCAAGCCTATCTGCCGCCTCAGTCGTGAATCGTCAATCGTCAATCGCTAATCGCTAATCGTCAATCGTTAATCGTCAATCGTGAATAGAAAGAGCTTGCCTTCTTCTATTGACGATTAACGATTGACGATTTACAGCCGTTCAGAACGTGACGCGCGCGGCGAACTGGAAGGCGCGCGGGCCGCCCGAGCCGAAGACGCCGCCGGCCGTCGTGACGGGCCGTCCGAAGCTCGACGAGCGCAGGAAGCCGGGGCTTGAAGGGTCGTTGCTGTCGCGCACGAGCACGTTCGCGAATCCCGAGTAGTTGACGTTCGAGACGCCGAGGACGTTCGTCACGTTGAAGAGGTTGAAGACTTCGGCAATCGGCTCGACCGTCACGCGCTCGCCGATGCGGAAGGGGCGCGCGACGCGCAGGTCGAACGAGTTGAAGCTGTCGCCGAAGCGCGCGTCCGAAGAGACGAGCGGCAGAATTCCGACGCCCGCGACGCCGCCCGCCGCGTTGAGCGTCGCGAGGTAAGCGTTCAGCTCCGCGCCCGTGCGGAAGAGGCGTCCGCCCGCGTTGCGCTGCAAGGAGGGGATGCGCGCGCTGCCGTCGGGCAGAAGGATGTCCATCGGGACGGACGAGGCGAGCGTCAGGATGGGCGAGAGGCGGACGCCGAAGGGCGCGTCCAAGACGCCGGAGAAGGTGAAGCGGTGGCGCTGGTCGTTCGGCGTCGGGCCGTATTCGAGTTGGAGGTTGTTGGAGTCAACCGGCCCGTTCGAGAAGGGAATCTGGTCGTCGTTCGCGTAGTTGAAAGACTTCGAGAGCGTGTAGGAGGCGCGGAAGCTGTAGCGGCCCGAGTAACGCTTCTCGAAACTGAGCAGCAGGCCGTCGTACTTCGTCCTGACGCTCGACTCCAAGTTCTTCACGAAGTCAGGCCCGCCGACCACGGGGTTAAAGACCTGACCGATGGTGCGGCCGATGATGAAATGCGTGCCGAAGTTGTGTACGTAGTCGGCGCGTAAGACGAAGTCACGCGCGACGCGGTGCTGAAGGCCGACGTTCGTCTGCTGCACCATCGGGTTTTGCAGGTCGTTGTCGATGATGTTGATGCCGCCCGCGCCCGCGCCCGGAAGCAGGAAGCCCGTGAAGGGCGACGAAAGGGTCGGCGCGGGCGGCGGGAACTGACCGCACACGGGGTCGAAGAGGCACGGCGGCGGGATGAAGAAGACGTTCCCGGCGCGCACTTCGATGGGAAGCGCGCGGCCGTCGAGTCCGCGTTCGAGCGACTGAATTTGTAGAGTGACGCGGTCGTAGTAGATGCCGTAGCCGCCGTGCACGGACGTGCGCCCGTCGCCGCGCACGTCCCAGTTGAAGCCGACGCGCGGCGCGAAGTTGTTCGCGTCGCGTCCGCGCGTGCCGCGCAGGAAGGGCGTGACGAGCGGGTTGATTTCGGGGACGCGGCTCAGGTTTTTGACGTCCGTGTCCAGCTCGTAGCGGAGGCCGAGGTTCAGAGACAGGGTGGGGCGCACGCGCCAGTCGTCCTGCACGAAGGCGGCGAAGTAGGTGTTGTTCGTCTCGGGGAGCAGGAGCGAGCGGTCGGGGAAGGCGCTGCGCAGCGTGACGGCGAAGAGCAGGTCTTCGTCGTCTGTGCGGCCGTCGCCGTTGCGGTCGAAGTCCGGGAAGTCCTCAATCAACTCGACGCGCCCCTGCTGGAACACGTCGAGGCGAAACTCCGCGAGGACGCGCTGCACCTCGCCGCCGAAGTGCAGCGAGTGGTTGCCGTTGACGTGGCTCAGGGTGTCGGAGAGTTGGAAACGCTTCTGCAAAGTCTCCTGCGGGACGCGGAACGACGCGCCGTCCTGAATGCTCGGGAAGGTCAACTGCGGCCCCGGCGTGACGGGGACGGTCGTGTTGATGAAGTCGCTGAAGCTGAAGCTGAGGCTGTTGACGACGGTGGGCGAGAAGACGCGCGTGTAGTTGGCGACGAGCGAGTGCGCGCGGTTGCGGCTCGACTGCCGCTGCGAGGCCGAGCCGATGGCGCGCACCAGCGTGCTCGCGGCGACCGACTCTTCCAACTGGAACGAGTGGCGCAGCGTGACGCTGTCGTTGTCGCCCGGCCGCAAGTCGAAGCGGACGGTCGAGAGCGCGTCGTCTAAGGGCGCGTCGGCGAAGCCGCGCGTGATGGCGCGGCGTGCGGTGTCGCGCGCGCCGACGAGCACCGCGCCGTCCTGATTGCGGTACTCGAACGCGCCGAAGAACCACGCGCGCTCGCGCCGGATGGGGCCGCCGAGCGTCGCGCCGTACTGCTGTCGGTCGAAGGGCGGCTCCGCGCCCGTCGTGCGGTCGAAGGTGGCGGGCAAGCCCTGCAACTTGTCGTCGCGGAAGAAGGCGAAGAGCGAGCCGTGAAACTCGTTGGTGCCGCCCTTCGTGACGATGTTGACGACCGAAGAGGCCGAGCGACCCAGACGCGCGTCGAAGCGGTTGGTCGCAATCTGGAACTCCTGCACGGCGTCCTGCGAGACGTTGTGGAGCGCGCCGCCCACGACGTCGTCGTTGGTGTCGACGCCGTCGACGGTGACGCTGCCGCCGCGACCGAGTTGGCCGGCCGAAGAGATGACGATGGTGTTGGTCTTCGTCGGGTCGAAGTTGGGCGCGGGCGCGTTGCCGGGGGCGAGCAGGGCGAGTTCGAGGAAGTTGCGCCCGTTCAGGGGGAGGTTGACTATCTCGCGCTCGTTGATGACGCGGTCGACCTTAGACGTCTGCGTGTCGACGAGCGGGGCGAGGTCGACGCCGCAGTCGAGGCAGATGACCTCCTCCGTAATCGAGATGCCGAGCGACACGTCGACGTCCGCGCTCTGCCCGACCTGTAGCACGACGGCCGTCGTCGCCTCGTCGAACCCCTGCGAGCGCGCCTTTATCTCGTACTCGCCCGGCGGCAGGTTCGTGAAGGCGTAGACGCCGTCTTCGTTCGCCGTCGTCGTGCGCGCGACGCCGGTCGCGCGCTGCGCGACGCGGACGGTCGCGCCGGGGATGGCCGCGCCGTTCGGGTCTTTGACGACGCCGCCGAGCGAGGCCGAGGCCGGTTGCTGCGCGAGCGCGGGCGACGTCGGGGCGGCGGCCGAGAGGGCGAGGAGGCAGGCGGAGAGTAAAAATATTTTCTTGAGCATGTCGTCGGTTCGCGTCTGCTGCGCGCGAAGGATTCGGAAGAGTCGCGGCAAGCAAGTCCGCACGGTTGACCGAAACGGCCCTGCCCCGTCGCTTACCAAATGAGCTGTTTGTGACTTCTGATACGGCGAGCGGGCGCGTCTCAAAAGCTCGTCTCGCGCCCGGCGCGAACATACTGAGGACTTTCGGAAAATTATGCAAGCCTAAGGGCGCGACAAATCCGCGCCCGCTCGTGCTATCCTGTCGGCGTCTTCGACTGTCGGCGACGCCAAACAGGATGACGACCCACGACCCCATCCCCCACTCGGCCGAAGAGCGTTTCCGCGCCGTCCTCGAACAGGCCCCGTTCAGCATCCAGATAATCGCACCCGACGGGCGCATCCTGCGCGTCAACCGCGCGTGGGAGGAGCTGTGGGGCGTCACGCTCGAACAGATCGAGGGCTACAACATCCTCGAAGACCGGCAGCTCGTCGAGAAGGGCGTGATGCCATATCTGCGGCGCGCGTTCGCGGGCGAGGCCGTCGAGATTCCGCAAATCCTCTACGACCCGGACGAGACCATCCCCGGCGCGACGCGCCACGCGCGCCCGCGCCGTTGGACGAAGGCCGTCGCCTACCCGATTAAGGACGGCGGGGGTCGCGTCCTCGAAGTCGTCCTCATCCACGAGGACGTGACGGCGCGCGTCGCCGCCGAGGAGCGTTACCGCAGCCTGCTGGAAAACGCCAACGACATCATCTACGCGCACGACCTCGAAGGTAATTATCTTTCAATCAACCGCGCGGGCGCGGA
>DASUNL010000272.1:0-3298 GCA_036277175.1 Pyrinomonadaceae bacterium
GGCTGCGCTTCGGTGACATAATCGACCGAATAAGCGAGGCCCGAGCAGCCGCGGCGCGGCGTCGAGAGCTTGACGCCGATCGCGCCGTCGGGCGCGCGCGCCATCAGTTCGGCGACGCGGGCCTCGGCGGCGGGCGTGAGCTGCACGGGCCGGGGCCTTGAGAGCGAGGCCGTGTCGAGCGGGCCGGTCTGCGCGAGCGGGTGGTGTTCGGGCGCGGCGTAGACGTCCGTGCCGACGCGCGTAATCGCGCCCTCGCCGGCCTCGATTTTGGCGACGCCGAAGTCGGCGATCTTGACCGTGTGCTGGTCGGCCGTGAGGAGGAGGTTCTGCGGCTTGATGTCGCGGTGGATGACGCCGTGACGGTGTGCGTGGGCGAGGCCGCCGGCCACCTGTTCGAGGTAAAAGAGGGCGCCTTCGAGCGCGAGCGGCTGCCGGCGGACGAAGGCCTGCAGGTCGCCGCCCGAAAGGTATTCGAGGACGAGGTAGTGAAAGGTGCGGCCCGAAAGGTCGATGGCCGTGCCGTGTCCGAGGCGGCTGATGATGTGCGGGTGGCGGACGCGGTCGAGCGCGATGGCCTCGTTGCGGAAGTTGACGATGAGCGTGTGCTCAAGCTCTATGTCGGGCTCGCCTTGCAGGTGCGTGTTGAGCGCCTTGAGGACGACCGTCTGCGGGCCGCCGTTCGAGGCGGCCACGTCGCGCGCGACGTAGACCTCGGAGTAGCTGCCGCGCCCGAGACATTCGAGGACGTCGTAGCGCCCGTCAACCCGACACTGTTGGAGCTTCAATTCGCTCATCGCATCAAAGCAATCAGCATTCAGCCGTCAGCAATCAGCCAAACAAAAAAACGATGACGACCGACAGAGTGTCTCCCATCCGCGTCCCACGTTTCGCAATCCGCAATCGCTAAGGAGTCGGCGAGACGCCGGGCGTCGCGCCCGCATCGGGCGTCGGCGCGGGGCTGTTGACCAACTGTTTGAACTCCTGCGAAACCTTGCTGGCGTTGTCCAAGTCGTTCGAGCCGACGTGCGCGGCGATGGTCGCGGCGTAGGCGTCGACCATCAAAGACATCTTGTCGGACGACGGCCGCTCCTGAATCTTGCGCACCGCGTTGGCGAACTGCGCGGCGGCCTCGCGGTCGGCCCCCGAGCGCATGAGCGAGCGTCCGTAGAGATAGAGAAACTCCGGGTCGTCGGCCTTGTCGGGCTGCGCGCTCAACTGGCCGCTCAGCTTCAGCGACTCGTTGAAGGGGTCGCGGTCGACGGCCGTCTTGCGCGTCTCGAAGGTCTCGACGCCGGGCGTGGCGACCGTCACGGGCGGCTTCTCGACGACCACACTAGAGTCGAGCGCGTCGCCGCCCGACCTGTAACGCACGCCCGCGTAGAAGCCGACGACGGCCGCGACGGCGATGAAGAAGAGTGCCGCGAGGACGCCGGCCACGCCGACCGCACGTCGCGCCGTTTGAGGTGTGGGCGCGGGCCGGTTCGAGTTGGCCGCCCGCTCGTCGCGCGCGGCGCGTTCTGTCTGTGTCACGGCGGAGTCTCTCCCCACGTCGTCGAAGGGACGACGGAGCATCTGGCCGGTCGTCGCTGCGCTCGCCGCGGCTGCGGCCCCCGCCGCGCCGGAGTCGTTTGCGGACGCGGGCGTCGGGGCGTTCGAGGGGGCGGCGCTCGCTTCGGCGCGCGCTGCGCGCTGCGCGATGATGGTCTGCTCCTCGTCGAAAGAGATGGTGTCGAAGAAGCTCTCGTCAACTTCGCCGACGCGGACGAGGACGGCCGTCAGATTGTCCTCCGCGCCGCGCTCGAAACATCGCCGCTTGAGCTCGGCGCACGCCTTGTCGAGGTTCGGCACGCCGCCGACGATGGCACTCAACTCGTCGTCCGAGATGTGGCGCGTGATGCCGTCGGAGCAGAGTAGGAAGGTCGTGCCCGGCTCGACGTCCATCGTTTTTAAATCGACCTCGACCGAGGCTTCCGCGCCCAGCGCGCGGCTGATGACGTTGCGGCTCGGGTGGTTGCGCGCCTGCTCGGGCGTCATGCGGCCTGCGCGCACCTCCTCCTCGACGACCGAGTGGTCTTCGGTCTCGCGGTGAATCGAGCCGTCGGTCGCGATGCGGTAGAGGCGCGAGTCGCCGACGTGGCCGATGGTGGCGCGGCGGCCGTCGAGATGGAGCGCGACGATGGTCGTCGCCATCATGGCGAGGTGCTGGCTCTCGCGCGCCATCTGATGAATCGAGGCGTTGGCGCGCTGGATGGCAATCTCCATCAAGTCCTCGACGTCGTCGCCGTTGCGCTGGTGACGGAACGCCTCGCCCAAGACTTCGACCGCCGTCTGCGACGCGACCTCGCCCGCCTCGGCCCCGCCGACGCCGTCGGCGACGGCGAAGATGCCGCGCGCGACGTCGGAGAGGAACGAGTCTTCATTGAGCGGGCGCTTCTCGTTCAGCCCTCGGTCGCTGACCGACGCCGCCACGATTCTGATTTCCGTCGAGTCTCCGGTTGTCATTGGACAGCCTCCGGAAGTGTGTGGTTGCTGGCGGCGCGGGCCGTGCGCCCCGACGGGAGGCGCGCGGGCGCGGCGTCGCGCGCGTTGCGGTGCGAGAAGGCGAGGAGCATGCCGAGCATCGCGAAGCTCGTGACGAGGCTGAAGCCGCCGTGGCTGACGAAGGGCAGGGTGATGCCCGTCATCGGGAGCGCGCGCGTCGTGCCGCCGATGTTGACGAGCGCCTGAAAGCCGATGAAGGCAGTAAGCCCCGCCGCGCAGAGCTTCGTGAACATGTCGCGCGCGTCCAGAGAGGTGCGGACGCCCGCGTTGACGAAGACGATGACGGCGAGGAGGACGACCGCCCCGCCCGCGAGTCCGAGTTCTTCGCCGATGGCGGCGTAGATGTAGTCGGAGTCGGCCACGGGGATGACTTCAGAGAATCCGAGACCGAGGCCGCGCCCGCTCGCGCCTCCGGCCGCGATGCCGAACGTGGCCTGCGCGGGCTGGAACGCGACGCGGTCAAACCACACGTCGACGTTAACGGTGCGCTGCATGGCCGGGCTCTCTTCGGCCAGACGCTTCATCTTCGGGTCTTCGCCGAGCGCGTCCTCGTAGTCCTTCTTCCACCAAGAGACGGAAGGCGCGGGCGGGTTGAAGCCGTCGAGCCAGAGGTGGAAACGCTGCTTGATGCGCGAGGGCAGGGCCGCCTGCACGGGGCTGGCGATTTCGGGAAGCAGAGGGACGTGCGCCTGTATGTCGCGCGGGAGCGCGCCGACGACGAGAATCGCGCCGACGAGCGCGACCGAGCCGACGAAGA
>DASUNL010000273.1:0-9932 GCA_036277175.1 Pyrinomonadaceae bacterium
ACGACTCCCGCGCGTTTGACGAAGAGTCCGTAGAGGCCGAAGACGAGGAGTGCGGAGGCGGCGGCGACGGCCGCGCCCTGCGCCCAACGCGGGAACCAGCGGAGGCTCCGCGCCGTCGCGCGCGCGCCGACTTCCGACGCGCGCGGGTTCGTCGACGCATCGCGCGTGAAGGCGTGGCGCGTCGTCGTGTCGAGCGCGTCGGCGTCGCGCGTCGCTCCGTCTTTGACGTGCGCGCGGAAAGCGGCGAGAAGCGCGGCCTCGACGCGCGCGGGGGCTTGCAGGTCGCGCTCGCTTTCGGCGAAGGCGCGCAGCCCGGCCGCGAGCGCGCGCTCGTCGGCGAGGCGTGCGGCGCAGGTGCGGCAGGCTTCGGCGTGGGCGCGTGCGTCGTCGCGCGCGGACGTTTCGACGAGCGCGCCGCGCGCAAGCTCCGCCGCGAGCGTTTCAAAGTTCTGGCAGTTCATGCGAAGCACCTCGCTGAGTTGAGCGTCCGCGTCTCGGGCGCGCCCTGCGGCTCGCGCGTCGCGCGCAGACGCTCGACGAGCATCGCGCGCCCGCGATGAAGACGCGAGCGCACCGTGCCGACGGCGCAGCCCAAGACCTCCGCCGCCTCGGCGTAGCTCATCTCGTGCAGCTCGCAGAGGACGACGGCCTCGCGGTAGTGGGCCGGGAGCGCGAGCACGGCTTGGCGGACGCGCCCGACGGTTTCGCTCCGCGTTAGGTCGCCGAGCGGGTCGTCGTGCGCGACCAGACTCTGTTCGGCCGCGCCCGTCTCCTCGTCGTCGTCGAAGCGGACGAGAGCGCGCTCCTTGTGGAAGGCGCGGAGGACGAGGTTGCGCGCGACGCCGTAGAGGTAAGCGGCGAGCGCCCCGCGCGACGGGTCGAAGTTGCCCGAGTCGCGCATGAGCACCATGAAGACCTCTTGGGTCACGTCCTCGGCCAAAGTCTCCGACCCGCTCATCTGGAGCGCGAAGCGGTAGACGCCGCCCTGCCGCCGGCGATACAGCGACGTAAACGCCTCCTCGTCGCCCGCGAGCGCGAGCCTGAGCAGTTCCTCGTCCGCGAAGGTCTTGGGAGATGACATCTGAAGCGTCTTTACGAACCGTCCCCAACGCGCCTGACAACACTATTTCGCCCCGCGCCCGCGAAAAGTTCCAGAAATGAGGCGGCCCGTCTCGCGTGCGTCCGCGCCCGGCGGCGAGGCTCGAACATCTACGGCGTGGGGACGCGGAAGAAGTCGTTGCCGGAGACGTTGAGGCGCGTGGCGCGACCGCCCATGGGGGCCTCGAAGGTGATGCGTTCGGGCGACCAGTCGGCGGCGGCCGGGCGGAAGACGTTTGCGCCTAAGGGCGCGAGTGCCTGCTCGCCTCCGAGCCACAGCTTGCCTTTGCGCAGGACGATGCGCGCGCTCCCGAACCAAGGGCTTTCGCTGCGGTAGTGGCCCGCGTATCCCTCCCACTCCTTCGGGTGCGAGAACTCGCGCGCGCCCGTGTACCCCGCGCCCGCGTACCAGTCCGCGCCGTGCCAAGCCTCGACGACGCGCTCGCCCTCGCGCCCGAAACCCAATGCGAAGAGCGCGAAGTCAGGGTGCGGGACGATGAAGCGGTCAAGGCCCGCCTGCTGCAACACGACGCGCTCGCCCGCGTGTACGAGCGAGAGCCTTTCGCCCGACGCTTCCAAGACGAGTTTCTTCCCCGTCGGGGACGTGAAAGTGCCCGCGTACATCGCGGCGTTCTTCACCACGTCGGCCGGAGGAGGCGAGGGCGGCGCGGCGGGCAACTCCTTCGCGGCGAGCGTCGCGCTTAAAAGGTCGAGCGCGTAGCGCGTGACGGCGACTGGCCGGTAGCCCGCGAGGTTGGCGTTGACGGAGGCGAAGGCGGCGAGGCCGTCCGTGAGGTCTGCGTAGAAGGCCGAGCTGAAGGCGACCATCCCGCCCGTGTGTCGGACGAGCGTGTGCCCTTCCTTATCGCTCACCCAGACGCCGTAGGCGTACCCGGCAGGCTCGCCGCGAAACGGCGCATCGACCGCGGGCTTGACGAAGAGGTTGAAGCTCTCCTCGGAGACGAGGCGCGCGCCGCGCGCGGTGCGGCCGCGCGAGAGAATCATCGAGAGGTAGGCGGCCATGTCCGTCGGCGTCGAGGCGACGCTTCCGGCGGCGTTCGTCATCTCGACCCAAGGCGCTTCGGCCAGACGCCCGGCGCGCGGGAACGGGCGGTCGTCGTAGAGCGGCGCGTAGCCGGTCGCCATGCGCGTGCGCACGTCGTGCGTGATGATGGGCTCGCTCACGCGCATGCCGAGCGGGCGCAGCACGCGCTCGCGCAGGGCGACGGCGAACGGGCGGCCGTCCAACGTTTCGAGCAGTCGGCCGAGGATGTCGTAGCCGGGATTCGAGTAGACGAAGTGCTCGCCCGGCGCGTAGGCAGTCCAAAGCTCGTCATTCGGCGCGCGCACTAAGAATGAGATGCCGCCCGGAAGTCCCGCCGTGTGCGTCAGCAGATGGTGCGTCGTGAAGGGCGCGTGGGCCGACTTTACTTTGAGCCAAGGCAGGTATTCGGAGACGGGTCGATGGAGGTCGAGCTTGCCTTCGTCGCGCAGTTGAAGGAGCGCGAGCGCGACGACTGACTTTGAGATGGAGCCGATTTGAAAGAGCGTGTCGAGGCGCACGCGCTCCTTCGTCTTCGTGTCGGCGAGGCCGTGGACGGAGGCGCGCAAAAGCCCCTCGCGGTCGGCGATGGCGAGCGTGAGGCCGGGCGCGCCCACGTCGCCGAGGTGGCGCGCGATGAACTCGTCGAGGAGCGCGAACGCCGCGCGGAACTTCGCGGCGCGCTCGGAGGCGACGGCGCTCGGCGTCAATGTCTGCGCGGCCGCGCGCGCACGGGCCGCGCGCGACTCTGACGCGCGCACGGGCGACGCGCCCAGTGTCTTCAAAGCGCCGAGCGCGGCCGCCGCGCGCGCGCCGCCCGCCATCAACTGCCTGCGTGTCATTCGCTGCGACATCAAGTCTCTCCTTAGAGTCTCGTCGTTAGAGTTTCGCGTCGTCTATTTCGTGACAGCGTCACTTGTCGATGCGGACGGGCGCGTCGGCGACCGCGTAGGCCATCACCGCCATCGCGGCGACGCAGAGGGCTAGCTCCTGCGGGTTGACCTTGTCGAACGTGTCGGCGTGCGTGTGGTGATAGTCGAAGTAGCGCGAGCCGTCGACGTCGAGGCTCGCGCCGAGGACGCCCTCGCGCATGATGGGGCCGATGTCCGCGCCGCCGCCGTTCGGGTTGATTCTGTCCGCGCCGATTGTTTTTAAGAGCGTCGCTAACTCGCGCATGTCGGCGCGCGATTGCAGGGGCGCGCTCTCGGCCAGCCCGAAGCCCGTGGGGCGGAAGACGCCCGAATCGGACTCGACGGCGAGGACGTGGTTGGCAAGCTCCGAGCGGTGCGCGTCGCGGTAGGCGTTGCCGCCGCGCAGTCCGTTCTCCTCGTTCGTGTAGAGGACGACGCGAATCGTCCGTCGCGGCCGCAAGCCGAGACGCTTCAAGAGTCTCAGAGCCTCCCACGCGGCGATTGAGCCGCCGCCGTCGTCGTGCGCGCCTTGGCCCACGTCCCAAGAGTCGTAGTGCCCGCTGATGAGGACGACTTCGTCGGGACGCTCACGACCGCGCAGCTCGGCGACGACGTTGGCCGACTCCGAGTCGGGCAGAAACTTCGCCTCCATCCTGAGACGCAGAAGCATGCGCTCGCCGCGCTCCTGCATGCGTTGCAGCATCTCCGCGCCCTCGATTGTGAGCGCGGCGGCGGGAATCTTCGGCTGGTCTTCGGCGTAGCCGAGCGAGCCTGTGTGCGGCGTCTGTAGACTCGTGGGCGAGATGGAGCGGACGAGCGCGGCGACCGCGCCGTGGCGCGCCGCGCGCGAAGCGCCCGAGCCGCGATAGCGGACGGTCGCGCCGTAAGTCGTGAACGGGACGTTGTAGAGAACAATCTTTCCGCGCACGCGCTCGCCCAAGGCGTCGAGCTCGTCGAAGCTTCGGACGACGACGACCTCGGCCGTGATTCCTTCGGGCGGCGTGCCGACGCTGTTGCCTAAGCCGAGCATCGAGAGCTTGCGCGCGGCGGGTTCGATAAGCTCGGCCGACTCTTCGCCGCGCACCCAGCGCGGAACCATCACCTTCTCGGCGCGCACGCGGTCGAGCCCGTCGCGGCGCATCTCGGAGAGCGCCCACGCGATTGCCTGTTCGAGTTGCGGCGAGCCGCTCAGGCGGTGGCCGATGCGGTCGCAGAGGTAGGCGAGTCGCCGGTAGGCCGTGTCGTCCGTGAGCGCCGCGCCGATGATGCGCGCCGCCTCGTCGCGGAAGTCCCCTGCGCGGACGCGCGGCGGCGGGAGCGGCGCTTGGGGCTGTTGCTGCGCGGACGTGGGCGGCGCGGTCAGTTGCGTCTGCGGCGGCCCCGCCGGCGGCGGAGTCGCGGGCTGCTGCTGCTGGCGCTGCGCCGTGGCGGGGAGTAGTAGCGTGAGCGCGAGGACGGGCGCGAGTATGCGTCGCAAGGCTTGGGCCTCCTCTGTTGGCGTCTACGAAATTTTATGAAGGACGGGCGCGCGCCCGTTTGTGCTTCGCGTCTGCGTCGCTCATTGAGTTGGCGTCGCTCAGTGAATCAGTTTCGACTCGGCGTCTACGTCAGGCTTGCGCGCGTCTCCTTCGCGCGCTTCGGGCGTGCCGTCGGGTGCGTCGTGGCCGAAGTTCGTGGAGCTGCGAACCGTGCCCTCTTCCGTGCCGTAGAGCGGCGCGTACTCGCCGGTCTCCTCGGCGTCCTTCAGGTCGCGCTTCAGCGCGGCGAGGTCGCGTGAGACTTGGGCGTACTCGTCTTCGTCGAACTCTTCAGGCTCGCCCGCGAGCGAGAGCACGCGCTCGATGCGTCGCTCGGCGGCCGCGAGCGCGCGCAGCGAAAAGCGTCCTTCGCGCACGGCCTCGACGAGCCGCTTGCGCGCGGCGTCGAAGTTCGCCTCGTGCTCGCAGATGAGCACCATGTCCGACCCGGCCTCGATGGCGCGAAGACTTCCTTCGTCGACCGAGCAGGTCTGCACGACCGCGCCCATCTCCATGTCGTCTGTGATGACGAGTCCGTCGTACTTCAAGACCTGACGCAGGAGACGCATCACGACGTTGCCGCTGATGGTGGCGGGCAGGTGGTGCAGGCCCTCGATGGTCGGCGCGTCGCCCGCACGCCGAAACCAAGCCTGCAAGAACTCGGAGATGTCTGGGAACGCGGCGTGGCTCACCATCACGGAATGAAGACGCTCGCCGGGGCGGTGAAACATCAAGTCCATGAAGGGCACGAGGTCGCGCTCGAAAATCTCCTCCCACGTGTGCGTGACGACGGGCAGACGGCGGTGAGAGTCGACCTGCGAGCCGCCGAGGCCGGGGAAGTGTTTGCCGCAGCCGACGACGCCCCCGCGCTGCAACCCGTCGAGGTACGCGCCGCCGAGGCGCGAGACGGCCGTCGGGTTCGGGCCGAAGGTGCGCGCGCGCAGACCGTTGTCGTCGTTGTCGCCGCCGAGGTCGAGCACGGGCGCGAAGTTGAGGTTGAAGCCCAACAGACGCAGCACGCGGGCCGAGAGCGCGCCGAAGCGTTCGGCGAGTTCGGAGCGCGCGGCGTTGCGCACCGACTTGGCCGAGGGCATCGGCTCGCAGATGTGGCGGAAGCGGTCGACGAGTCCGCCCTCTTGGTCGATGCCGATGAGCACGCGGCCGTCGAGCGCGTCGCGTATCTGCGCGTTGAGGAGCGCGACCTGCGCGGGCGTCTCGATGTTGCGGCCGAAGAGGATGACGCCGCCGGGACGGACGCGGCGGAGAGTTTCGCGCGTGCGCCGGTCGAGACGCTTGACGCCGAGGCCCACGAACAGAAGTCGCCCGGCGCGCTCCTCGACCGCGTCCGCGCCCGCGCCGCCGATTCCGTTCGTCACCGTCATCGTCAAACGTTGTGGCCCGCCTTGCTCTCCGGAGTTTTTTCGATTGTAACACCACGCGACGAGAGGCGTGAATCGTCAATCGTCAATCGTCGACGGATTGACGGGCGCTCCCGCTCGCGATTCGCGATGCGAGGAGGGGGCCGCTCGGCCCCTCTTCACGATTGACGATTGACGATTGACGGTCTTTAATTACCCCACAGGCAAAACGTCCGAACAGTGTATGTGAAGAGAGCTAACCCGGAGAGCGCGATGTCCAAAGAGCAGTCGACCGTGCCCGACATCTTCCGCCGCGCGCAGGAGCTTCTGCGCGCCGAGCCGGAGATGAAGCTGAAGGATTTGCGGATGCGACTCGTCGGCGAGTACCGCGGCGCGCCGATGCCGCCGACCTACAACCTGACGATTCCCGAGCAGGACGCGCGCGCGCCCGAGGAGGACTGGTCGGCCGGTCTCTCCTTAGTCATGCGCGGCATCCAGCGCGAGGACTGGCCGGAAATCATCAACGGCATCGTGCTCAGCCTCGAACAGACCGTGCGCTACGAGCGCGAGCGCGGCCCCGTCGGCGCGGCCGACCACTGGCACGACCGCTCCGCCGGCATCCGCTCGCAGGTCGAGAAGGGCGTCTCGAAGTGGATGCCCGAAGAGCTGGTGCGCATGGCCGAACGCTCGACGAAGAAATGAAAGAGCGTTCGTCGGTCGGCAATCAGAGTTCAGCTTTTTGCCCGACGGCGGGACGGCGTCGATGTTTGGAAGGACTTCTATTTCACACGGTCTTAAGCTGACGGCTGAGTGCTGAGTGCTGAGTGCTTATCATGAGTTTTCTGAGCGGCATGTTTCAAGACCCCTTCTACCAGCGCGAAGAGCCGCGACGGCCCGAGGCGCTCGACGACGCGGAGGTCATCATCAGCCCCGACACGCGGCGCGCCGAGCGCGTCCCGCAGGGGCAGACGCGCACGCGCAAGTGGCCCGTCCTCGACGCGCACGGCACGCCCGACGTCGACCTCGCCGCGTGGGAGTTCGAGGTGTCGGGCCTCGTCGAGCGCCCCCTGCGCTGGTCGCTCGACGAGTTCATGCAACTCCCGGCCGTGCGCGTCTACGCGGACTTTCACTGCGTCACGCGCTGGTCGCGACTCGACAACGTGTGGGGCGGCGTCTCGACGCGCGCGGTCGCCGAACTCGTCGGCCTCAAACCCGAGGCCCGCTTCGTCGTCGCCGAAGCCTACGACTACGGTTGGACGACGAATCTGCCCCTTGAGTACTTCCTCAACGAAGACTCGCTCTTCGCATGGTCGCACGACGGCCGACCCATTCCGCCCGAGCACGGCGGCCCCGTCCGCCTCATCGTCCCGCAGCTCTATGCGTGGAAGTCAGCGAAGTGGGTCAAGGGCGTCCGCTTCCTCACCGAAGACCGCGCCGGCTTCTGGGAAGAGGGCGGCTACCACATGCGCGGCAACCCTTGGCAGGGCCGCGACGGCGAACGCTTCCGCTGGCAGGGCGACGAGTGAAAGTTTACACGCGGTGGCCCGGCCTCCGTCGGCGGGCGTAGAATTGACGCACAGGCGCGGCGAAGTAACATCGATGAGTGAGAAATCCGAGATTCTAAAGCGCGAAGGCGAACGAGGGCCGACGGCGGACGAGGCGGCGCGGCGCGAGCAGGCACGCGAGGCTCTGGGGCGCTTGCGACGCATGGCCGAGACGCTCCCGTCCGTTGACGCCGCGGCCGTCGTGCGCGAGAGCCGCGACGCTTCGGGGCGCGACGAGCGTCGATGATTGTCGCCGACGCTAACCTGCTCGTCGCGCTCGCGAGCGGCGACCCGCGCGGCGGGACGGTGCTGAGTCACTTCACCGACTGGCTCGACCATGACGTCGGAATCCACGCCCCGGCCCTCGCGCAGTATGAAGTGGTCAACGCGCTGGCGCGGCTCGTCGTCGCGGGCGCGTTCCCGTCGGACAAAGTTGAGGAGGCGTGGGTCAACATAAACTTTCTCCCGATTCAGTATCATCATCTGGGCGACGCGAAGCGGGCCGTGGAGATTGCGCTCGCGCTCAAGCGCCAGAGCGCATACGACGCGGCCTACATCGCGCTCGCGGAGGAGTTGGGGGCGCAGCTTTGGACACTCGACGGCCCGCTTTATCGCAATGCGTCGGCCCTCGGTTTCCCGGTGCAACTGGTATCCTGATTTTCATAAAGACTTGAGCGAGACCGTCAACACGCAAACACCGCCGGGTGTCGAAGAGCGCGGCGCGACGTCCGCGCCCGTCGTGCCGAGGGACGCGGCGGCCGTCATCCTCGTGCGCGAGGGGACGGACGCGCGCGACCCCGAGCTGTTCTGGGCGCGGAGGGGCGCGTCGATGGCCTTCCTGCCCGGCTTCTACGCCTTTCCGGGCGGGCAGCGCGACGAGTCGGACGCCGACGCCCGCGTCGAGCATGCGGAGGACGCGGAGCGCGGCGCGATGATCGCGTGCGCGGCGCGCGAGCTGTTCGAGGAGTCGGGCGTGCTCGTCACGCGCGGCGCGGAGACTCTGACGAAGGGCCAGTTGGCTTCTCTTCTCGACGACATCACGTCCGGGCGCATGACGTTCGCCGCGATGCTCGCGCACTACGGCCTCCGCCTCGACGCGCGCGACTTCCGCTTCGTCGGACGCTGGGTCACGCCGCCTTTCAGCCCGCGCCGCTTCGACACGCTCTTCTTCCTCGCGACCTGCCCGCGCAAACAGGAGCCGCGCGTCATGTCCGAGGAGTTCGACGCGGGCGGTTGGGTGCGCGCGTCCGAAGCGATGGCGCTCTGGCGTCGCGCCGAGGCGCTCGCCGTCCCGCCCGTCGTCCACGCCGTGCGCACGCTCGCGGGCGGGTTGACCGACGACCTCGTCGAGCGTTTCCTCGGCGTCCCGCAGGCGCAGCGCGGGCCTCTGCGACGCATAGAATTTTTGCCCGGCTTCGTCTGCCTGCCTCTGCGCACGCCGACGAGGCCGCCCGCGACGACGACCAACTGCTACTTCGTCGGCGAGCGCGAGTTCGTCATCATCGACCCGGCCTCGCCCTACGAGGACGAGCAGCGCGCCCTTCATGAATACGTGGACGAGCTTCTGTCCGAGGGCCGCACGCTCCGCGAAATCATCCTCACGCACCTGCACCCCGACCACGTCGGCGGCGCGAACGCCCTGCGCGAGCACTTGGGCGGGCGCGCGCGCGTCGCGGCGCACCGTCTGACGGCCGAGCCGCTAGAAGGCGCTGTGAGCGTCGACCGCTTCATCGAAGACGGCGAGCTGATTGAGCTTGCGGGCGAGCCGCCGCTTCATTTACGCGCGCTCCACACGCCGGGCCACACGCGCGGTCATCTTTCGTTCTACGAGGAGCGGATGGGCGTGTTGATTGCGGGCGACAACATCGTCGGCATCGGCTCTGTTTTAATCGAGCCGCCCGAGGGCGACATGCGCGTCTACATGGGCACGCTCGAACGTCTCAAGAGCCTGCCTAACTTGCGCGCGCTCTTCGGCGGACACGGCCCGCCGGTCGGCTCGCCCGCCGAGAAGGTCGAGGAGTACATCGCGCACCGCCTGCGGCGCGAGCGCGACATTCTCGCGGCCGTGCGCGCGGGCGCGCGCGACGCGCGGGAGATAGTCGCGCGCGTCTACACGGACGTGCATCCGAAGATGCACGCGCTGGCCGAGCGTTCGGTCGCCGCGCACCTCGAAAAGTTGGAACAGGACGGCCTCGTCGCGCGCGGGACGGACGGCACGTTCTCCGCGCCCGAATTATGAAACGCGAAGAGTCGTCACGAACGAAAAAGAGCGCGCCGCACGCGGCCGAAGCGGCGGCCGAAGCGACGTCCGATGTGACGTCCGACGTAACGTCCGATATGACGTCGGTCGAGCGGCGAAACCTCGCCGCGCTCAACTCGTCGGTCGGCGTCGCGCTCGTGCAGGGCGACACGCTGCGCGAAATTCTCCAACGCTGCGCCGAGGCGCTCGTCACGCATCTGGA
>DASUNL010000274.1:0-2347 GCA_036277175.1 Pyrinomonadaceae bacterium
CCACTCATCGCTTTGAAGCTTCCGGGCCATAAACAGCTTTCAGCAATCGGCGGTCAGCTTTCGGCATCCCGCCTTCCGCGTCTCAGAACTCGACCTCTCAACTCTCGGCGTTCAGCGCGACCGCTTCCGGCTGACCGCCGACCGCCGAACGCTGAATGCTTCTCACCGCCTCTTTGAACACGCGCCCACGGTGCTCGTAACTCGTGAACATGTCCCAGCTCGCGCAGGCCGGGGCGAGGAGCACGATGTCGCCGGGCCGCGCCGCCTCGTGCGCGCGGCGCACGGCGTCGGCCAAGTCGCTTGCGCGCACCGTCGGCGCATGACTCTTCAACTCGTCCTCGATGCGCGCCGCGTCTTCGCCGAGCGTGACGACGGCGCGCGCGCGTCGCTCGATGAGCGGCGCGAGCGGCGCGTAAGGCGCGTTCTTGCCGCGACCGCCGAGAATGAGAACTATCCGCCCCGGCTCGTCCGCCAACGCTTCGAGCGCCTTGAGCGCCGCGTCCACGTTCGTCGCCTTCGAGTCGTTGTAGAAGGTGACGCCGCCGACCTCGGCCACACGTTCGAGCCTGTGCTCGACGGGCGCGAAGCGACGCACGGTCTCGCGCATCGAGTCGGGCGATGCGCCGCAAGCGAGGCCGGCCGCGAGCGCGGCCAGAACGTTCTGCACGTTGTGCAGACCCTTCAGTTGCATCTCGTCGCGCGTCATCAAAACGCGCTCGCCGTCCTTGGTGCGCGAAACGAGTTCGCGCCCCCCTCGCAGGAATAAACCTTCTTCCAACTCGCGCGCGGTGCTGAACAGCACGACGCGCGCGCGAAGCCCCGAGGCCCATGAAGAGACGACGGGGTCGTCGGCGTTCAGGACGGCCACGTCGTCCTCCGTCTGGTTGCGGAAGATTCGGTGCTTGGCCGCGCCGTAGTCGGTCAGAGTCTCGTAGCGATCCATGTGGTCGGGCATCAGGTTGAGGACGACGGCGACCGACGGCCGAAACGTCCTGATGGTTTCGAGCTGGTAGCTCGAAAGCTCGACGACCGTCCAGCCGTCATCCTGCGTCGAGTCGGCGAGCGAGACGAGCGGCGTGCCGATGTTGCCGCCGACCTGCGTCGGGATTCCCGCGTCCTTTAACAACTCGCCGACGAGCGCAGTCGTCGTCGTCTTGCCGTTCGTGCCCGTGATGCCGACCACGCGCCCGCGCATGAAGCGGTAGGCCAATTCGACCTCGCCGATGACCTCCGCGCCCGCGCGTTCGGCGTAGCGCGCCGGGATGCTCTTCGCCGGCACGCCCGGACTCATCACGACCAACTCGACTTGGTCGAGAAGCCAGCCCGGCACGTCGCCCGAAAGAAGTCCGATGACGCCGTCCGACTTCAAAGCGAGCGCGTCGTTCGTCCACTCGACGAGCGGCTTGCGGTCGTTTAAGGCGACGACCGCGCCGCGCGCCGCAAGGAAACGCGCCGCCGCGACGCCGCTCCGGCCCGCGCCCACGATCAAGACCTTTTTGCCGTGAACCTCCATCAGAGCAGATGCGGAATGATGAATGCGGAATGAGAAATAGAAGACCGCGCGTCTTTCACTCATCGTTCATCACTCATCATTCATCACTTCCTTTCAGCGCAGCTTCAGCGTCGAGAGGCTCAGCAGCGCGAAGAGAATCGCGATGATTAGGAAGCGGAAGACGACTTTCGTCTCGACCGTCCGCTGGCCGAAGCGCCGCTCCCACGAAATCTCGAAGTGGTGGTGGAGCGGCGACATCTTGAAGACGCGCCGCTTCGTCGCCTTAAACGACACCACCTGAATCATCACCGACAAAGCCTCGATGACGAACACGCCGCCGACGACCAAAAGAATCAACTCCTGCTTCGTCAACACCCCAATCGTGCCGATGGCCCCGCCGATGGCGAGGCTGCCGACGTCGCCCATGAAGACCTCGGCCGGCGGCGCGTTGTACCAGAGAAAGCCCAAACTCGCGCCGACCATCGCGCCGCAGAAGACCGTGAGCTCGCCGATGTCCTGCTGGTGCTCGATGCCGAGGTAGCTCGCCCAACGCGCGTCGCCGCTCAGGTACGTGAACGCCGTCAACGCCGACATCGCGACGACCGTCACGCTGATGGCGAGGCCGTCGAGTCCGTCCGTCAGGTTCACCGCGTTCGAGAAGCCCAAGAGGACGACGGCGATGAACGGCAGGTAGAGAAACGGGCCGATGGCCGTGATGTTGCTGAGCGCCGTGTCCTTGAAGAACGGCAGGCTCAGACGCCACGAGTAATCGGTCAGGCCGTAGTACGTCCCCACGTAGAGCGCGGCCCAGACGCCGACGGCGATGACGAACTGCCCGGCCAGCTTCTTCCTGCC